>JAJUGM010000030.1 GCA_029268165.1 Bacteroidota bacterium | reverse complement strand
TAAGCAGTTTTCCCGTAAAACCCCGATGCAGTAATGGTTTCAATTCCAATACTTTTGAATTGATTAAAAATGTTTTATTCCATAAACATTTATTAATCTATGTTCGGGGTTAAGCCCGGTTAAGTTATTAGTTCGCAGGGCTACTAATGACTAATCCGGGCTTAAAACAAGGCGCAGCCAGGGCCATATAAAAAGGATATTTTAGTGCAACAAGGCTGATCGTATCCATCAATCTGTTCAAAACCACGAATGCAAGCAATACAGTCTGAGTACATCGCATGACAAAAGTAACCAAAAGCACCTGCTTATTATTAATCACCAACCTTGCTATCTGTTGTATTGCGCAAGCCCGGCGAGCCGCAGTTTTTAGAGAAAACTGCGTCAGCCTTGACTTTTTTTGCATCCTTTTTTGTGTCAGGACAAAAAAGGACGTGGAGTTTGGGGCAAAGCCCCATCACCATTCATTCATGCTTGTCAAAATTTCTCCAACAATAATTGTTTTTCGTTCGGATGAATTTGTAAATTCATCGTACTTGGTATGATTTTTGAAAATAATGATGTTAACAAAGCTGCTAACAGCAAGCTTCGGGTAGTCAATTGGATTTTTATCATAGTGGCTCAAGAATTTATGCCATAAAGGCCCAAAAACGCAATGATTCACAACGGTTTACAGACATTTAACAGTCTCCTGATTTTGGGATTAAATTATTTCTGGGCTCTCAGCTTTGCCACTTCTGATTATTTTCCATCCCAGCCAGCAATGCGGGCAAGAATGTACCACATGGCGTAAGCTTTGCGGTTGGCCGTAATATGTTGCGAGTTATGTTCGCCATAATCAACGTCGCCACCCGGGCTTACTTTATTTTCATAATAATGAACTCCAAGCTGATGGCTGTTTTGCCAGTCGGTATAAAAATTGCCTCCATAATCGTCTGAGTTACCATCATCGCCGGCATCTTCCCAATACCTGTCGTTCATATCATGAGTGTCGATGCCATAATAATCGAGACAGAAATAACCTTTGGCACGGCAATACCCGATGATAGTATCGGCCTGGTTCTTAGGACATCTCTCACCAACATTACTATTGGTTTCGGCATGGCCGGTCATAAAAATAAAAGTTACAGGAATCTGCCGCTGGCCCGGTCCGCTACCTATTTTAGTGCCGCCTTTTCCATACTCATTAATGAGGGTTTGCATGCCCGGAAGATAGTTACCTGCAACATCATGCCCTGAAATACTGCACCACGACCACATGACAACATTAATGCCCGCATTTTCGGGGTCATCAAGGTAGTTTCTGGTAGCCTGAATAAAGGCTGTTTCATTCCGGCTCAGATCCGAAGCGTCGTCGCCTGCTTCAGCATAACTGCCGATGGCATAATCCCGGAAGTCGAGCTTATTGGCGGTAGGTTCATTGTTTGTAATGCCAAATAAGACATCATCACCAGGCTTATAATCCTGTAATCCAAATAAGCCTCTTGATACATGCGTGCCGTGTGATGTATGCTGATAGGCTATACGTAATGTGTTGCGTGCCAGGTTAATATATTCCTCGGGAATGCTTCTCAGGACAGTTTCTTTTGCAACCTGATAGCTGGCTATGCAGCCGCCCGACACATCAATCTGATTTTCCTGATTGTTGTTGTTATTATTATCATCTTTCTCACATCCGTTGAATAACAGGGCTATGATGAAAAATAAGTTAATTAGTTTTGCAATTGGTTTCATGATTTGTAATTTTTAAAATGAATTATAATATATTATACGATGATAATCAGAATTTTGATACGAAAAAAGATATAAATTTTAAAATGTGATGGCATATCAGGGGATAAAGAAGTGACGAAGTAACAAAGTAACGAAGTAACAAAGTGACGAAGGGATGAGGAGATGAGGGATGAGGTTATGAAGTGTTAATGTAATAATGAGTTAATTTACTGATTTTTGAGTGATAAGATGATGATACAGTGACGTCCAATGCAAAATCAAAAATAATGCATTGTGCATCATAATTCATTATTCTTCAATCTTTGCTCTTTGTTTTTCCCGAATGTTTCCGGGACTTGATTCATAGATTTTAAATCCCAGCTTACCTGTCGGGCATTTTGTAAACCATTGAGTTGATATTCATACCTGCGCCTACTGATGCGAACACGGCAATTTGTCCGGGCAGCAGGCTGTGGTTTTCAAGTTTTCCTTTAAGCAAAAGATTGAGCAGGGTAGGTATAGTGGCAACAGAGGAATTGCCCAGTTTTGAAATAGTCATGGGCATAATAAACCGTGGTATTTTGAACTCTTTATATAGTCTGAATAATCGCTGTATTATTGCTTCATCCATTTTGGCATTGGCCTGGTGAATAAGAATTTTTTTAATATTGTTTAACATAACACCGGCTTTATCAAGGCTTTCTTTTACAACCTGGGGGACAGTTTTAAGGGCATATTCATAGAGTTTCCTGCCGTTCATTTTAATGAATAATTCATTTTTTGTATGATTGGGATTATTTGATGGCCCCAGCCAGAGGTTATAGGTCTGTCCGTTCGCATCGGTGCGGGTTACATGTGAAAGGATGCCAACAGGTGATTCACTCTCAACTGCCTCAAGAATGGTTGCTCCGGCGCCATCGGCATATATCATGCTATCACGGTCAAAAGGATCGGCCATGCGTGAAAGCGTGTCTGTGCCAATTACCAGCGCTTTCTTTGCGTCGCCCGATTTGAGGTAATAGTCAGCCTGAATAACGCCCTGAAGCCATCCGGGACAGCCAAACGGCGTATCATAAGCAACCGTTTTCGGATTGTTAATTCCAAGCTTTTCCTTCACCCTTGAAGCAATGCTTGGAAGTATATCAATTTGTTTCACGTCGGGTTTGACATCACCAAAATTATGAGCAACAATGATATAATCGAGAGTCTCAGGGTCAGTACCTGAACTTTCAATGGCTTCTTTTGCAGCCAGATATGCTATGTCTGATGCTACCTGATCTTCTTCAACATATCTCCTTTCTTTTATTTCAGTTATCTCTTCAAATTTCCGGATGATTTCATCAGCAGGCAGGTCAATTTTTTTACCTGAAGCGTCATAAAATTCGTTTTCCAGAAAATCTTCATTTTTAACAATCTTGGGAGGTATGTAACTTCCTGTGCCTGTGAATATACTGTAAATCTTTTTTATCATAAAATACAGTCGTATTTAATTGCTTTTATTTATATAGGTTAATAAAGTAATATTTCTTTTTAAGATTATGCAAAGGTAGCAATAATTTCTTTTTTTTGTGCTTGTTGCACTGTTTAAATAGATCCATACATCTTAGCAGGTTGCCAAAGAGCAAGTAGCAACCATAACAGCCATGGTGTTAGTTTAGGTATTTGTGGGTTTGGAAACTGAAAGATAGCGGTTGCATTTTATTAGCAGTTCTTCAAGGTTCAGGGGTTTACTCAGATAATCATCGCATCCGGCAGCAAGGCAGTTTTCGCGTTCACCGGCCATGGCATAAGATGTCTGTGCTATAACAGGCAAATTTTTATTAAATTGTTTTATTTTACGGGTTGCCATATATCCGTCCATACGTGGCATCTGGATGTCCATTAAAACAAGGTCGATATTGGTTGCCTGACACACTTCAATGGCTTCAATACCGTTTTTTGCCCTCCATACATTGGCTTTAGCACGTGTGAGCACTGACTCAAGCACTTTATAATTCAAATCTTCATCTTCGGCAACCAGCACGTTTTTATCGCTCCAGTCGAACAACTGTGCTTTATCAGCTTTGATGTCCTTTTTCTCGCTGAAAAGAGGTCTGGGCGAAATTTCAATTGTTTCAGATGGTATAGTAAAATAAAATGTAGAACCTTTTCCGAGCTCTGATTCAACCCAGATATGGCCACCCAGAAGTTCCACCAGGTTTTTGGTGATTGACAGCCCAAGTCCTGTACCCCTGAAAACGTCTTTTACCGTATATTCTATTTGTGAAAAACGCTGAAAGATGTAATCAAATTTATCTTTGGGTATGCCAATGCCTGTGTCTTTTACAAAAAAAGTAACACCTTTTTCTTCTAATACATAACCAAATTCAACGTATCCTTCCATGGTGTATTTAATGGCATTTTCAAGCAGGTTGCTGAGTACCTGTTTAAGCCTTAAGGGATCGGTAATAATATACACGTCGTCTTTCTGAGAGGATTCATCAATGCGAATTTCAATATGCGAGCGCTGTTTTCTGCTTCTGATTTCATTAAATATTTCACGCATTTCGAAAATAAGGTCTGTAATGTTGCATCTCATCTTATTGATATTTAATTGTTTCGATTCAATTTTGGCAGAATCGATAATATCATCAACCAGGTGCAGCAGCGTATCACCGGCTGTAGTAATGTAATTAATATATTCGTCACGTTTTTCAGTTGACAATGATGAGTCTTTCAGAAAATTGGAAAAAGCAATTATTGCATTCATTGGCGTTCGAAGTTCATGCGACATGTTGGCAAGAAAAGCAGATTTCAGCCTGTCTGATTCAAGGGCGTAACGCCTTTCATTAATACTGGCCTTTAATTCTTCAGATTTTTGTTCAATAAGTATTTCAAGGTTCTTTTTGTGCTGTTTCAGTTCTTTTTCAGCTTTACTTTTCCTGCTGTAGGCCAATATCAGGAATATCAGAGAAAGCAATACTACGGTCATGCCTGCAGCCAGCAGATATTTATATGCTTTCTGGTGCCTGAGTTCTTTGGTTTTGCTTGCCAGCTCTCTTTCTTTCAGTTCAACTGTAAAAGCCGTTTCAAGCTCATCAATTTTATCTCTTGCCTCCTGAGAATATAATGAATCTTTAAGGTGATAATAGACACTCTGATATTCCAGTGCTTTTTTATATTCTTTCACTTTGGTATATAATTTTGAAATGGCGTCGTAATTGGCCAGAATCATTTCGGTAAGGTTAAGGCTATCGGCCATCTCAAGACTCTTCTGATAGTAGTTTAAAGCTTTGTGGAAATCAGCAAGGTCAGCATATACACATCCGATATTATGAGTGGTTGTTATTATACCCGGCTTATGACTTATGGAGGAAAAGATATTTTGTGCCTGCTGAAAATATTCGAGCGCCTGACCATAATTTTGCTGCGCCTGGTAAATCAGGCCAAGGTTGCTGAATGAACTTGCTATACCTTCCTCATCTTTCAGATCACGGTACAATTTCAGGGATTCATTAATGTATACTGAGGCTTTCCGGTAATCTTGCCGGGCAAAATAAAACAATCCGATATTCTGGTTAAGTCCTGCTATATTGGTTTTGGTGCCGAGTTTTTTATTTAGTTCAAGTGATTTAAAATAATACTCAAGAGATAGTTCGAAATTTCTGAGGTCATAATATACCATTCCTATGTTCTGATAAATATTGGCCACAATCTGCTTATTGTCTGAAGCCAGATATTTTCGAAGCGCATCCTGATAATAAATGACAGATTCTTTCAGTTTGCCCAGATAATATGATACAAGTCCTAATCCATAATAAGTTTCAGCAATTTTTATATTTATTTCATTCTGATTAGGCTCGTTAGCCGATAATTGCTGTAATAATTCCAGTGCTTTATCAAAATTTATTTTGGCTTCCCCGTATTCATTAAGGCCAAGGTAAGCATTTCCGGTTTTAACCAATGCAAATGCATGATAAAGACGGCTATTTATTCTTGAAGCAATATCTTTAGCTTTCAAAGCATACTGCAGAGAAATCCGCGGAGAATCGGTTTCAAATTTTTCCGAAAGTTCAATCAGCAGTCTGATTTTTTCAGCATGGTTCGATGTTTTATCAACTTGTTTCAACCCTCCAATATCAGCATCTTTATTGGCTATGCAATAAAGCGTGCTGCCCAACAAAACAACAACAACAGATAAAAATCCTTTCATAGCAGTGAAAAGTACAAATTATTTGCTGGAAATGAATTACAAAATAAGTTATTTTTTTAACAGCTTACGGTTAATTCGTCTTTATTCTCTTGTTTAAAATGTATTTCAGCTTAGCCACAGACTATAAGAAAAAAGGGGAAGGCAGCTAAAATTATTTACCTCAATGGCTCTAAGTCGCTAAGTTAGTATGAAGGCCACAATCATAAATCGGTTTCTTTTTTAATCTAATTATCATGAATTTGCTTATTCATCATACTTGGGTTTAATGCTTTTTTTTAGCCAAATCTTCAATTTTATGCTTCATTCGGCAGGTAAATATTTAAATATTCTGTATTCAGCAATATTTGTTGATTTTTTCCAGCAGGTTTGAAACATCTGTAGGTTTGCTGATATAATCATCACATCCGGCCTGCAGGCTTTTTTCCTTGTCAGCAGGAGTTGCATAAGCTGTAATGGCAATCACTGCAGCTTTCGGATGATGGCTTTTTATCTCGGGTATGAGCTTAAGCCCGTTGATATCAGGCAATCCGATGTCGAGCAGAAAAAGGTCAATCCTCGAATGTTCTTTGGTTTTTTTCATGGCTTCATGCCCTGTCCGTGCTGTGATTATATTTGCTTCCATATCTTCAAGGGCTTCTTTAAGGTATTCGAGGTTGTAGAAGTCATCCTCTATAATCATTAGGGTCTTCCCTTTGCCTTTAAACACAAATGGTTCCTGTTGTTGATTCATGGTTGCCTTTTTTTCAGGTGATTGTAATGGAATACTAAAAATGAAGGTAGATCCTTTAGCCGGTTCGGAATTAAGCACAATGTTGCCATCTATCAACTTCAGCAGGCCTTTAACAATGGACAGACCAAGGCCCAGTCCTCCTTTTTTGCGGGTTGATCCCTCATCAGCCTGACGGAACCTGTCGAAAATGATTGCCTGTTTTTCTTTTGCGATACCCATACCTGTGTCGCTTACAAAGAAGCGGATACTTGAATCATCGGTTGACTGAAAGCCGAATCTAACTGTCCCCTCATCGGTAAATTTAAATGCATTGTTCAGCAGGTTGTTAAATATCTGTGTGAGTTTTGTCTTATCGGTAATAATGATCTGAGGCTGACCTTCAGGGGCTTTGATGCATTGCAGATCAATATTTTTTTTATCCATCTGGTGTCTGAATTCTATATAATATTCAAACAGATCGTCCAGAAGATTATTAATATGCACTTCTTCTTGTGATACGGGCATCTGTCCGGCTTCAATGAGTGATATGTCAAGTATTTCATTGATGATGCCCAGTAATTCATGACTTTTTTCTTTAATAATGCCTGTGCAGTATATTAATTTTTCCTGATTATTTATATGGGTCTCAAGCAAATCAGAAAATCCGATAATTGCATTCATCGGTGTCCTGATTTCGTGTGAAAGATTCTGAAGGAATACTGTTTTCAGTCTGTCGCTTTCCTCGGCTTTTACTTTCGCCCTGATTAGTTCTTTTTCTGCTTTTTTCCTTTCGGAAATATCGTTTTTTATGGCAATGAAATGGCTAATTTTGCCTTCTTTATTCATTACCGGCGTGATGGTCATTTCTTCGGTATATAATTCTTTATTTTTCTTCCGGTTGACCAATTCCCCTTTCCATACTTTACCTTGCAATATAGTATCCCATAATTCTTTATAAAAAGTGCGATTCTGAATACCTGATTTAATAATGCGGGGGGTTGCTCCCAGTGCTTCTTCACGCGAAAATCCGGTTAGTTTTGAAAACGCATTATTCACCCATATTATGGTGCCATCGCTGTCGGTAATAACAATGGTATTGGCTGCCGATTCGAGGGCGCTGCTGAGTAAACGGATATTCTCCTCATCGCGTTTCCGTTCACTGATATCGCGCATTATCCCTGATATTTTAGTTGTATTTGTGAGCTCGTCGGTTACCAGATGAGCTGTTATGGCACAGGGAAAGACCGTATTGTCTTTATCTTTCAGGTTTACTTCATAATCTTTAACATATTTGAATTCATTCAGTTTTTTCAGAAATTCTTCTCGTTCATTTGATGATGTATAAAATTTGTTCATGTTCCTCCCGATAAGTTCTTCACGCGTGTATTTCGAAATAGCAGCTATTGAAGGGCTTACCTCAAGGATTATTCCTGCAAGGTCAACTTCGTAATATACATCCTGAATATTTTCGAAAATAGAACGGTATTTAATTTCACTCCGCCGTATGATTTCTTCTGCATTTCTTTTTTCGGTAATATCGCTTGCAACACCGATAACCTGCCACGGTTCACCATTCTCAAACCGCTCTGATATTACTTCACGGACGTGTAACCAGTGCCAGTGGTTCTGAAGATCTTTTATCCGGTATTCGTATGAATATACTTCCTCGTCTTTAAGTGTTTTGTATATTTCAGGTAACCTAAGCAAAACCTGCATGTCATCAGGGTGAACAAATTCTTCAGGAAGTACCGGGCCTATGGAATTTAAGGTATCGGTAGTGTAATCAAGTAATTTAACAATATACTTGTTGCTGTAAATATACATTTTTGATTCAAGATCAAAAATATATACTTCCATAGGGACGGTGTTGGCAATTTGCTCAATTACCTTCTGCTTTTCCTTTGCTTGAGCCTGTGCCTCTTCTGCCTCAGTTTTTATACGGCTTTGTTCAAGGGCATTTAAAACGGCATTGCCTAGTCGCTTTATAAACTCTTTTAATACGTAATCAACAGCGCCGGCTTTCATACATTCCACAGCAATATCTTCATTCAGTGAGCCGGTGAGAATAATCAGCGGGATTAGGGATGTCCTTTCAAGCAGAAGTTTCAGAGCTGTTAAGCCGTCAAATGTTGGCAGTGAATAATCAGAAATAATAAGATGTGGCTTGAAATCATCAAGTGCTTTGAGGTATTCTTCGCGGGTTTCAACCCTGCGGAACTCGCAATCGGGCAGTACCTTTCTGACTTCCCGTTCGGCAAGTTCTGAATCAGAAGCCATATCCTCAACATTCAGTATGCGAATCTTCTCTTCCATAGGTTTATAAGGTTGAATTATCAGGATTTCTATCTTTTAAAACCATTTGAGTCATTGGTTCGCTTCGCACATAATGACAAATCTGAGTTAAACTGGTTGATATAAAGCCAGTAATGACCAAGATGTTTTATCGTATCGATGAAAAGTTCATAATTGATTGGTTTAACCACATAACTGTTGGCGCCCAGATCATAAGCTTTTTTAATATCAGGGTCTTCGGTTGATGAGGTAATAATAACCACAGGCAGGGCTTTTAGATCAGGCATGTTCTTAATCTCTCTAAGTACCTCAAGGCCGCCAACTTTTGGCAGTTTCAGGTCGAGCAACATTACTTTGAAACCAATCTCTTTCGGACGGTTTTTAAAAGTGCCCCGGCAAAAAATAAAATCAAGCGCTTCAGCGCCATCCTGTAACCATATAATGTTGGCAGCCAGATTGTTCTTTTTCAGCGCCCTGATGGTAAGCTCCGAATCCTGCGGATTGTCTTCAACGAGCAAAACATCAATTGTTGCAGTTTCATTCATAGGTTAACTTTTTTAGGTATTGTAAAATAAAAAGACGAACCTTTATTTAATTCGCTCTCGGCCCATACGCGTCCGCCATGCCTTGAAATAATACGCTGCACAATGGCAAGCCCCACGCCTGTGCCTTCAAATTCATCGTGCTTATGCAGCCGCTGAAATACTTTAAACAGTTTATTGCTATATTCAGGGTTAAAGCCTGAACCATTGTCAATTACTGTGTAAATATTTTCAGTATCGGTTTGCCTGGCTTTTATTTCAATTATAGGATTTTCTTTGTTGCGCGTAAATTTTACCGCGTTTGATAATAGGTTAAATAATACCTGTCTGATGAGTAGTTTGTCACAGCATGCCTGAGGCAGTTTGCCTGTTTTGAAATGAATTTTTTTGTCAGGGTTTGCTTCCATAATTTCATGAAAAACCGATTGTGCTAATTCATGCATATCCACAGTTGCATAATTTATAGCTGCGCGTCCGAATCTCGACAGGGCAAGTAATCCATCAATCAGTTGCGCCATTTTGGCCGCATTATCGTTAATGATTTTGCATAGACGCTGACCTTCTGCATCAAGGACATGCTGATAATCCTCAGTAAGAATTCTTGCAAAGCCATCAATAGCCCTGAGTGGTGCGCGCAGGTCGTGCGAAACCGAGTAAACAAATGCTTCCAGCTCCTGGTTAAGGCTTTCAAGTTTTAACTGAGTCTGGAACATGGTTTCTTCAGCCTGCTTTCGTTCGGTATTATCAATAATGGTTGACCGGCTTACCAGGTAGTCCCCGTTTTCATCCATTATTGCCGTGGCGCTAAGGATAACAGGCAGAATACTTCCATCCTTTCTTACCATGTCATATTCCAGATCTTTTATCCACCCCTGTTTTTTGAAAACCGGGAAATTAAGTGCAAATACCCGTTTGCCTTCGTCGGTAAGCAGGTCATCGAATTTCTTTTTCCCAACTAGTTCATCATATGTGTATCCCAGCCATTTCAGTTCGGTTTCGTTTACCCTTACATACATGCCGTTACTGTCTAATGAATGATACCCGCAGGGTGCATTGTTATATAAGTCAGTTAGTTCATTAGTCCGTTCCAGTACTATTTTTTCAAGCTCATTGTAAAGCCCTACATTTTCAATTGCCCTGGCTGTGGCATCGGCAAGTGTGCTGATCAGTTCAATTTCCTGATCGGTTGGCCTGTACCTCCTTCCCCAGTAAAACCCTATGGCTGCTATAGGATCCTGCATATTTACCGGCACGATAACTAAACTTTTTATGAATGTTGAAACATATACATCGGCTGGTGCTCTTGGATCGGTTGTTACATCATCAACTATAGCAATTTGTTTGTTCAGCATAGCCCAGCCACTCAGACAGTCGGTTAAAGGAAATTTTTTTCCTTTCCACAGCGGTTCAATGCTGTCTTCTTCAACATAGTGGCAATGGTCGTTTTCTTTCAGAACAAAAGTGATGCCGTCAGCCCCAAGCAAGTTTCGCGCTGATTTCTTTATGATAGATATAATGTTGTCCCGAGTTCTGGCTGAGGACAGTTCTTTTATAATTAATGTCAGCAGATTAAGGCGGTTTGAAAGCCTGATGATTTCTCCCTGTGATTTTTTTTGTTCGGTGATATTGCTCCATATGCCAACAAGGCCTGTGATCTTACCTGTATTGTCGCGCAACGGAATTTTTGATGTAAGCAACCAGTATGGCCGTCCGTGAATATTAATAGCCAGTTCCTCACGATTAATAACCGATTCGCCCATTTCAATTACTCTGCGGTCGTCGGCAATAAATTTTCCCGCTGATTCCGGTGGGAATAATTCCATGTCGGTTTTACCTATTACTTCTTCCTCAGGCAGGCCGATAACTTCAAGATCAGCTTTATTCACAATTACTTTACGCATTTCAGCGTCTTTGATATAAACACCTGCAGGTATATTATCAATTATAGTGCGTAACAGGGAGCGTTCTCTTAACAAAGCTTCCTCAGCCTTTTTACGGTCGGTGATATCACTTATCATTGCCCCGATTCTGAAACCTGTGTGAGTTTTTATGGGGAAAAGTACCTGCATGACATGCTTTATCTCACCCTGTGAAGTTTTTAACGTTATATCCGAAGATTTGTCAAAAAATGCAGAACGGCCGGTTCTAAAAGTGTCGGCCAGTTGCTTCTTTACAACATCAGCATTAAATTTGTCGCGATTCTCATTGCTTAGCATTAACAGCTGGGCATCAGTAAAGTACCTGCCGATAATCTGTTCTTTTTGCCAGCCTGTTATTTTTTCCATGGCATTGTTCCATTCAATAATATAACCTTTTTCGTCAATGAGCATAATGCCTTCGGCCGATTGTTCAAAGAAACTGCGGAACCGTTCTTCGCTTTCCTTAAGCCGGATGACAGCATCATAGGAATCAAGCGCAAAAGCAATGTCATCAGCTACCTCTTCGAGCAGTGCAATTTCCTGTTCAGTAAAAAAGTCTTCTTCTGCGGCATACAGGTTCAATGCGCCAATTGCATGTTGCCGCTGCCTGATAGGTATGGCAGCAGATGACCTGAAAGAACTTTCACTGGCAAATTTTTGCCACGGCGCCATGCGCGAATTATTTTCAATATTATTGCAAACACTTATCTTATTTGTTCTTATTGCAGTACCGGTAGGACCATGACCAGCAGGTTCGTCATGAATGGTTATATGAATGCTTTTGAGGTAATGCTTTTTATCGCCTGCATGGTACAGTGGGATTACATTGCCTTTATTATCTGTAAAGCCTACCCAGGCCATTTTAAACTTTCCATGGTTGATTGCAATATCGGTTATTTCTTTTAAAAGGTCATCAGCGTTGGAATTTTTTACAATAGCCATGTTTAGCTGGCTCAGAAAAGCGTATAAACGGTTAATATGCTTCAGTTTGTTTTCGGTTTCAATTCGCTGTGTGATGTCGCTGCATATAAGCTGATAATAATGCTCGCCTTTATGACTGATATAGCTTGCACTAACCTGAGCATAAAAAGATGAACCGTCTTTGCGCAGGTGGACTGCTTCATATTTGTCATTTCCTGCCAGGCTGAGCCTACGGAATTTTAATTTCACATTATGCCTTTCATCAGGATGATAAATCTGATTAACCGGCAATCCGGTGAATTCTTTATGTTGAATTCCATAGAGTTCAGTGGCCTTATCATTCACTTCAATAATTTTTAATTCGTTGTTAATCAGAATAATAGCATCATTAGCATATCTTGAGAAATAGTCATAACGCGTGGCCATAAGTTCGCGCTCATATTTCATCTGCATTTCGGCCTGCCGGTTTCTGGCTCTTTTGCTTATAATATAAAGGGCATACCACGCAGAAATGCTAGAAATTATGAGAGCAACAAAGATTATGAAGTAACGGAGCAACTGGTGATAGCTGGCCAGATATTCCCTTTTGTCAATTTTAACTACCAGAAACCAACTGGTATCAGGAATTTTTCGGGTATATGCCAGTACTTGTACTCCTCTGTAATCTATGCCATCCATTATTCCTTCATAACCAAGCACAGCCTTTGCAGCGGGCAATTTTTTAACTGTAAGAGGGAACCGGAATTTTAATGCCGTATTGCTGCGATGCCTGAGTTCGTTGAGGTACAGCACACTGTCACCCTCCCTGCGTACAATCAATGCTTCAGCGGTTTTGCTTGAAAATTGCCATTTCTGAACAAGAGGATAGAAATCCTTATTGGGGTCGATGCATAAAACTACCCATCCAATAAAACTGGGCTTTTCATTTTGGTGAGCATTTAAAGGAATAATAATATGAAGCAATATCTCGTTGCCTTGCTTTAGATTCAGGTCAGAAAAAATAATTGAATCAGATAGCCGGGCTTTGTTAAGCTCAACCTGAATGTCTGATAAATGGTGAACATTACCGGAAGGCTCAGTAAACAGAATTTGTCCTGAGGAATCAATAAAGTAGATTGTTTTATAATGCCCGTTTCTATACATTGCCTGCATCCAGTCGGTTGAATATGCTTTATCTTCCTTACCTACAGTTCCTTCGACAATATTTTTAATAGATTGAACTATCCGTGTGTTATTATAGATAAAGTTGGCATCACTTAACCTTTCACTTCTCCAGTCTTCAATTTGTTGCACTTTAAGCTCAGCCATAGCAGTCAGTTCCCTGGCATTCATTTCCCTGAACTGTTGTTTCTGTTTGTCATAGAATATCCACGCCAGAACAATGCCTGCAATTCCAAGTAAAATAAAAAAGGCATTGAATGACAATATCAATCTACCGGTTGTTTTAACAAATTTAGATTTCAAAAGCATAAGAACTATCCTGTAATGTGAGAAGCAGTATTCAATTTGTTATGAATGAAATTTACCTGTTTCTGAAGACTGTCTGGAATAAATTTCTTACTATTTATTTCTTTGTGAATGATCATTGCCTCAGTATTCTAATGGTTTTTTTACGCTATATGGACGCTAAGACAAAAAGGTTCACAAAGGCTTCTAAAAATTAAAACAGTCTTTCAAATTAAGTCAACTTATATATAAGTTCAATAATTGAACCCCATTCAAATAAAATTACAAAAATATTCGGGTTCATGCAACAGAATGGCAGTAAAAATCATGTCTTAAAATTCATAATTATAATACCTTAATATTTTGACTGCTTTAAGTCTGAGTAATGATTTGACTTCAGATGGTGTTATTCCGGTTAATACGGAAGAACAATATGATCATTGCGCTTATTACAATTAGCTCTCCTGTAATAAAGAGTATCCATGGGAATTTTACCGGTATATACTTTTCATAAAAAAGCCACAAGGCTTTTGTTCCATAATTCTGATAAAGTTCAGTAAATACCGGGTGGTTAAAGGCAAATAACAGATAATCCCATGTGAAAGAGACAATAAGTATGAAAGATCCGGTAATCAATAGAGTCCATTCTTTAGGAGTGATCTGAATTGTGTTGTACCTGCTGAAGTAAAGGATAACAGAAGCGAGCAGAATCATGGTCAGTGATACAATCACAGGAGAAAGAATAGGGCCTGTCCACATTACTGGTATAAGAAACAGTATATCCCAGGTAAGGAGCGAATCTGGCCAGCCGATAAAGGCTTTAAGAAATACATAATAAAAGATATCCCATATGGCGAAACAATAAATAAAAGAAGCAAAGCGCTGGGCGAAGAAACGTCCGCTCAGGTAGCCGGCACCGGCAAGCATGATAATGGTTGCCGCTTCACGGATTATTTCAATTATTGCCAGGTCAAGTGGCATTGGTGCCAAGGGGAATGCAAATCCCTTGGGATACATGATGATGCGTAAATAAACCAC
>JAJUGM010000029.1 GCA_029268165.1 Bacteroidota bacterium | reverse complement strand
GTCATCTTAATAAGATGCATTTTTAAATGGATAATAGTCGTGAAAACTTTCAGGATTGCAAGTTGCTGAATTAAGTTTTATTTTGTTTGCTTTTTTCGTAACATTTATAGATTCATAATTTGTCAAGAAGAAGATTAACTACATGAACAAAATATCCGACATCAATAGGCTTTGAAAAAAATTCGTTACACCCCGCTTTCAGGCAGGTTTCTCTTAATAAATCAGATGCGGAGGCCGATACGGCTATTATTTTAATGTTCTTATTCATTTCGCTGATAGATCTTATTACTTCTATTCCGTTTACTGCCGGCAATACAATATCAATGATGGCAATTGATATATTAGGTTCTTCAAGGCAGGCTTGAATAGCATCTTTGCCGTTGGATACTTTTATAATTTTTGCTTTTGCAGAGGCAAGTATTTCTTCATACAGAACCGTACAAGACTGGGAGTCCTCAGCAATCAGTATTTTTCTTTCCGGAGGGTTTGTAGAAATGTTGGCCATTTCAGGTAAACTTTTAAAAAACAAAAATATAAAAAATAAGGCTTATAAGCCCTAAAGAAATAGTAAAAAATTCTTCATTATTGCAGAATGAGAACGCACAGAAATAATAAATACCTGCAGGCATTTGGCGAGAATCTTAGAAATATCCGTAAAAGCAAAGGCATAACCCAGGAATCGCTTGCGTTTGATTCTGGTCTTAATATCAGCCAGATTGCGCGTATTGAACGGGGTGTGGTTAATCCTACTATTTGTACTATTTTACTGATTTCAAAAGCATTGGGCGAACCGCCCAAGGTATTATTCGACTTTCCTTTTAATGAATAAATAATTTCATTAATCATTTTACTAATATTTTAAAAAGAATTTCAGGATATTTGTCAAGTATCTTGTCAATGTTTTTAAAATCAGTTTTATTCAATATTTTTTCCATTTGATGATGGTACATCTTGTGCAGATGACTGTGCTTCTTATTACAACCTGCAAGTTCAAGAATAATATCGCTTATGTTAATAATATAAAATGAACAGTCAAATCCGAGTTTTTCCAATGAATACATCAGGTATTTGTTTTTAAGTTCTTCTCTGATAAGCTTAATTATTAAATTTTTATTTGACATTGCTATACTTTTAATTTCTTTGGTTTTTTCTTGCAATTTGGATTTTTTCATTTTAAATTTGCTTAAATATATGACAAAAATAGTCAATAAAAATGACAAATATACTTTTTTTTGCAAAAAATATTAAACATTTAAGAAAAATTTCAGGTTATAGTCAGGAAATTTTCGCCAGGGAACTGGGTGTGAAACGTACAACCATATCAAATTATGAAAGTGGATTATCATCGCCTGATTTTAATACGCTGATAAAAATAGCCAGGATATTTGACATCAATATTGATGAATTATTAACGAAAGACTTAACTGCGGTAGCGATGGGAGGTGGTTGCTATAAATCATCGGAAGATAGGATTATCAGCGAAAAGCGTATGGTTCATGAACCAAATATTGCATATAATGTGCAAAAAGAGTGTCAGTTTTGCAAACAGAAAGATAAAACCATTGAATTATTACAGGAAAGCCTGCGACAGGCAAATCAGATGCTTGAAAATTATTCAAGGTATCAGCAGCAGTTAATTGAAACCGTTGAGATGCTTAAAAAACAAAAAACCTAACAGGTTTCAAAAACCTGTTAGATATGATAAACACAGACTTGTCATTAAAAGTGACCCCCATATAGAAAAGTAAGGATAATAACAAATCTGGGATAAATGGCTGTTATTCTATATTAAAGAAGCCACAAAATCGCCTACTTCAGTAGTGCCCATTCCCATCTTTCCGGCTGCAAGGCTTTTAATCTTTCCCGATTCAAGTGCTTTGCTGACGGCTTTATCAATGGCCACAGCTGCTTCAGATTCACCTATTGTATCGAGCAACATACCTCCGGCACAAATAGCTGCAAGCGGATTAATAACATTCTGCCCTGTATATTTAGGCGCTGAACCTCCCATAGGCTCAAACATTGAAACCCCTTCGGGATTGATATTACCGCCGGCAGCAATACCTAATCCGCCCTGAATCATGGCTCCGAGGTCGGTAATGATATCGCCGAACAGGTTTTCAGTAACAATAACATCATAAAATTCGGGCGATTTTACAAACCACATATTGCAGGCATCAACGTGATTATAGTCCTGCTTAATATCAGGATAGTCGGTATTCCCTACTTCCCTGAATACACGGTTCCATAGGTCTCCGGCATAGGTAAGCACATTTGTTTTATGCACAAGGGTCAGTTGTTTTCTTTTATTGCGTTTGCGTGTAAAATCGTAAGCATAGCGTATGCACCGTTCCACAACAGGCCGGGAGTAAATCATTACCTGCGTGGCTATTTCATTGGGTGTTCCAACCTGTACTGCTCCGCCAACACCTGTGTAAATACCACCGGTATTTTCACGGACTACCACAAAATCAATGTCTTCAGGCTTTTTATCTTTCAGGGGAGTTTCAACTCCCGGATATAATTTAACGGGTCTGAGATTTATGTATTGATCAAGGGTAAAACGCATTTTCAGAAGAATGCCAACTTCGAGAATTCCGGGTTTTACATCGGGATGACCTATAGCGCCAAGAAAAATGGCGTCACATTTTTTCACTTCCTCAATCACTGATTCCGGAAGTGTTTCGCCTGTTTTCAGGTAGCGTTCGCCACCCAAATCATAGGTTGTATAATTTAATTTGAATTTAAAAACGGATGCAGTTGCATCAAGCACTTTTACACCCTCCCTGAGCACTTCTGGTCCTGTTCCGTCGCCCGGAAGCAATGCAATATTGTAAGATTTACCACTCATGAAATTTTTATTTTAAAGGGTTTTTATTAATTATAATGAATTATTTTCAATAATATTCAGCATTTTAATTGTGGCCTTAATAGCTGCCACTGTCTGGTCGCTGTCGAGTCCGCGCGTGCGGAATTCCCTGCCCATTTTCCATGTTATTACGGTTTGCACCAGAGCGTCTGTTTTTCCTCCGGGCGGAATTGACACGGAATAGTCAATCAGCGCTGGCAGTGCTTTTTCAAGCCTGCCGTATATTTTTCGCAATGCTTTCATAAAAGCATCATATTGCCCGTCACCGTTAGCAGATTCTTCATATATCTGGTCCTTAATCTTTATTTTCAGTGAAGCCACAGGCTTGAGACCATTGGCTGTGGACAGAGAATAGTTCAGTATTTCAATCTCTTCATGCGCTGCTTTATTTCTTAATACATCAGAAATAATATACGGCAAGTCTTCCTGCGTAACGGTTTCCTTTTTATCGCCCAGTTCAATAATCCGTTGCGTAACCTTTTTCATCGAAGCAGCATCGAGTTCAATGCCCATTTCTTCAAGGTTCTTCTTTATATTTGCTTTACCCGATAGTTTCCCAAGCGCATATATCCTCTTGCGTCCAAATCGTTCGGGAAGCAAATCATTATAATATAACTGGCTTTTGTTATCCCCGTCAGCATGTATTCCGCTTGTCTGTGTAAAAACATTGTCACCAATAACAGGTTTATTAGGCGGAATACGTATGCCTGAAAAGGATTCAACCATTTTGCTTACCATGGTGAGCTTTTGTTCATTCACGTTCATGTCATATTTGAAATGATCCTTCACAATGGCTATTACACTCGATAATGGTACATTTCCTGCGCGTTCGCCCAGTCCGTTTATTGTTGTGTGAATACAACCAATACCTGCTTTAATTGCTGAGAAAACGTTAGCAGCAGCCAGATCATAATCATTATGTGAATGAAAATCGAATTCTTTTTCAGGATACCGCTCCTTCATTTCCCTGCAAAATGCAAAAGTTTCGTCGGGATTTAAAATACCTAATGTGTCGGGAAGCATAAAGCGGTTTATTCTCAACTGCCGCAATGCATCCATCATATAGAAAACATAGTCTTTTGAATTACGCATGCCATTTGACCAGTCTTCCATATAAAGATTTACCCTGAGCCCTTTGCTTATGGAATAATCGACTACCTGTTTTATATCAGCCGCATGCTGTTCGGGCGTTTTATGCAATTGTTCGGTTACGTGTTTTAATGACCCTTTGGTCAGCAGGTTCAGTACCTTGCAACCAGCTTCCTTAATCCAGTCAACCGATATGTTTCCGTCAACAAAGCCAAGCACTTCAATTTTATCAATCTGATTATGTTTAATAGCCCAGGATGTGATTTTTTTCACCGCCTCATACTCTCCTTCTGAAACCCGTGCCGAAGCAATTTCAATGCGGTCAACCCTGAGGTCGTCAAGCAACATTTTTGCTATGCTCAGTTTTTCCTCATCGGTAAAAGATACTCCCGACGTCTGTTCTCCGTCGCGGAGCGTGGTGTCCATGATAAATATCTTCATATACTATAATTTTTTACAAAATGATTGAGAGTTAAGAGCCAAGAGTCAAGAATCAAGACGCAAAATATTAAATCTGCATTAGGAATTTTTAAACGAGTTTTCTTTTAATATTTTTTTCTTGAATGCATAAATCATTTTTTGAATTTCCTGAATATGATTATTAATTTCGACATATGTTTATTCTGAAATAAAACCAAGATCATAAGCTAAAAAGAATAATGTTTCTAATTCAAATGCTGAAGATATTGAAATTTCTAAATACCTTACAAAATCTTTTCCGGAGGTTTTTCCTGAACCCTCAGCAATATTTGTTGGAATAGATACTGAGGCTCTCTGTATTTGTTGAGTTAATCCATATTTTTCATTTGCCGGAAAAACATTAATGATTTTGTAGCATTTCTTTACTAACTCTCTTGATTTGTTCCAAATTATTAATTCTTTAAAATTATGCATTTTTCTTGGTTCTTGGTTCTTGATTCTTGATTCTATCTGTTTTGTTCAAAATTTATAATTTTCTGGTTTAAACTTATAAGATAATCAATATCATCATACCCCTTCAGCAGGCATGTTTTTTTATAATTATTAATTTCAAATTTCTCTGATTCACCAGTGGGCACTATTGTAATCAATTGATTTTCAAGGTCAACTTTAACTTCAGTGCCTGCATTTTTATTTATTATATCAAAAAGCCGGGCAAGAAAACGTTCACTGACCTGCACGGGCAATAATCCGATATTCAGAGCATTATTTTTGAATATATCGGCAAAAAAGCTTGACACAACAACCCGGAAACCGTAATCATAGATAGCCCATGCGGCATGTTCACGGCTTGAACCACTGCCAAAGTTTTTACCAGCTACCAGGATTTTACCTTTATATAAAGGATTATTCAACACAAAATCTGGTTTCGGATTGTTATTATTGTCATACCTCCAGTCTCTGAAAAGGTTGTCTCCAAAACCTTCACGAGAAGTGGCTTTTAAATATCTTGCCGGAATTATCTGATCGGTATCGACATTCTCAATAGAAAGCGGCACACAAGTAGAAGTTATAGTTATAAATTTTTCGATTGCCATAGTATAATTTTTTATAAAATAATTGACAATAATTTGTTATATAGTAAATCATAAAAGTTCTCTTGGGTCGGTTATTTTCCCGGTTATTGCAGCCGCTGCAGCAGTAATCGGACTGGCAAGGAATGTTCGTGCACCGGGGCCCTGGCGGCCTTCGAAATTCCTGTTTGTAGTTGACACTGCATATTTGCCTTGGGGTACCTTGTCATCATTCATGGCAAGACATGCCGAGCACCCTGGCTGCCTCAGTTTAAAGCCAGCTTCTTCAAGTATCTTCACAAGACCTTCATTTTGTGCTTGTTTTTCTACCTGTTTTGATCCTGGCACTATCCATGCTGTTACATGATCTGCTTTTTTCCTGCCTTTGATAAAGCGTGTAAATTCCCTGAGGTCTTCAATGCGGCCGTTGGTGCATGAACCTACAAAAACATAGTCTATTTTGCGTCCCAGCATAGGAGTCCCTGGTTGTAAGTCCATGTATTGCAACGATTTAAAAAATGAAGGTTTTTCACTTTCAGTCAGGGATGAACCATCAGGAATTTTTTCGGTGATTTTTATTCCCATCCCGGGATTAGTGCCGTATGTTATCATGGGCTCGATATCTGCAGCATCAAATTTCAGTTCAAGGTCGAAAGTTGCGTCATCGTCACTGCGCAATTTTTTCCAGTATTCTATTGCTTTGTCCCAGTCTTTTCCTTTTGGGGCATGTTCTCTGCCTTTAATATAATTGAATGTGATATCATCAGGAGCGATCAGTCCGCCCCGTGAACCACATTCAATACTCATATTACAGATGGTCATACGGGCTTCCATACTCAGGCTGCGGATGGCCGATCCGGCATATTCAATAAAATATCCGGTACCACCCGAGGCTGATATTTTTGAAATGATATATAGAATAATGTCTTTGGCAGTAACTCCTTTTTTAAGTATACCGTCAACGGTTATTCTCATCCTTTTGGGTTTGGGTTGCATAATGCATTGTGAAGCAAGCACCATCTCAATTTCGCTTGTTCCGATTCCAAAGGCAACGCTGCCAAAAGCACCGTGTGTTGCAGTATGGCTATCGCCGCATACAATGGTCATTCCTGGTAGGGTAAGACCAAGCTCAGGGCCTATAACATGCACAATTCCCTGATAAGGATGATTGAGGCCAAAGAGTGTAATGCCGTGCCGGTTGCAGTTTTCCGTAAGTTTGTCAACCTGCGATTTTGATAGCATATCGCGAATAGGCAAATGCTGATCCATAGTCGGAACATTATGGTCAACTGTTGCAATAGTTAGCTGGGGTCTGAAAACTTTTAGCCCCCGCTTTTCAAGACCTGCAAAGGCAACCGGACTGGTAACTTCATGAATCAAATGGCGGTCGATGTATAAGACGCTGGGGCCATTTTCAATCTGCTCAACTACGTGACTATCCCATACTTTGTCGAATAATGTTTTTCCTGCCAAGGTATTAAAATTTTAAAAGGTTAAACAATCTTATTTAATGCATCAATAAGGGCTTCAACCGATGCCGTAACGATATCGGTATTGCCTGAAAATCCGTAATAATATTTGCCTCTGTTTTCAATCTGGATGTGTACTTTACCGAGGTCGTCACTCCCCCGGGTAATAGCTTGTACGAGGTATTCCTCAAGCTTGAATTTGTGATGAACCAGTTCTTTTATGGCATTAAAAGCAGCATCCACAGGACCTGTCCCTGCTGAGGTCCTGGTGACAGTTTCACCTTCTATGTTGAGTGATACTGTTGCCACCGGTATGGTCGATGCTCCGCACAATACCTGCAGATGTTCGAGTTTAATCCGTTTTTTATCACGGTTTTCACTAATGCCTACCAAAACCTCCAGGTCATCATCTTTAATGTCTTTCTTTTTATCGGCAAGTTCGAGAAATTTATTATATACCTCATCAAGTTGTTCCTGATTAAGTTCATAGCCAAGTATCGAAAGTCGATGTTTAAGTGCGGCTCTTCCGCTTCTTGCAGTTAAAGCAATTGATGATTCATCAATACCTACTTCTACAGGATCAATAATTTCGTAATTTTCGCGGTTTTTCAATACTCCGTCCTGATGAATTCCTGAGGAATGTGCAAAAGCATTCCTGCCCACTATGGCTTTGTTTGGCTGAACAGGCATATTCATAAGACTTGATACCAGCCGGCTGGTTTTAAAAATATTACGTGTATTTATCCCGGTATCAATACCAAGATGTTTACGGCTTTTTATTATCATAACAACTTCCTCGAGTGAAGTGTTGCCTGCCCGTTCGCCAATACCATTAATTGTTACTTCAGCCTGGCGGGCTCCGTTGATAATGCCACTTACTGTATTTGCAGTGGCCATACCCAGGTCATTATGGCAATGAGTTGAAATGACCGCTTTATGTATATTCTTAACATTTTCAACCAGATACCTGATTTTAGCGCCGTATTCTTCAGGCAGACAGTATCCTGTTGTATCGGGGATATTAACAACCGTTGCACCGGCAGCAATAACGGCTTCAACCACCTTTGCAAGATATTCGTTGTCAGTGCGGCCGGCATCTTCTGCATAAAATTCAACATCTTCAACGTATTTTTTTGCATATTTTACCGCACGAACCGCACGCTCAATTATTTCTTCACGGTTTGAATTAAATTTATACCTGATGTGGACATCTGAAGTACCAATGCCTGTGTGAATCCGCTTGTTTTTAGCAAATTTAAGTGCTTCAGCTGCAACATCTATATCTTTTTCAACTGAGCGGGTAAGTGCGCATATTATGGGTTTGCTGACTGCTTTTGATATTTCAACAACCGATTGAAAGTCACCTGGGCTCGAAACAGGGAAACCTGCTTCGATAATATCGACACCAAGCAGTTCAAGGGCCTTAGCTACTTCAATTTTTTCAACTGTATTTAACTGGCAGCCCGGAACCTGCTCTCCGTCGCGGAGAGTTGTGTCGAAAATAAATAAACGTTCGCTCATATTTTAAAATTTTAAATTAAGATTGATGATAAAGCTTTGCTTCTTTGATTATGTTTAGGATAATTATTGTATCTCGCATCTTTAAAAAATAATTTTTGTATATAAACCATTAAACTAAAAAAGCCATCCTCTTTTGTGAGAATGGCTTAATGCTTTATATCGCTGCCTTACATACATAACCATTCTCACCCTGCCACCCTAAGGATGCCAAGAATAAGAATAAGGCTAAGTATGTTCAGGATATTATTCATATTGCAAATATATTGATAAAAATTAAATTTCAAAACAGAATGATTTTTTTATTGAAAAAAATGATTCTATGTGCCGTAGTGACAATGATTTTTATCAGCTATTTTTTTACTTTCGTTCAATTTTATTGAATATTCATCAATATATAATAACTACAGGATGATGCCTACGTTACTATGAAAAAAGAGCTGTAAAATCAGCAAAGTGATGCAAAAATACTTATTCATATTTATTTTAATACTGTTTTCCTGCAGCCAGGAAGTGGTAATTACCGAGCAGGAAATCGAACATGACATTTTTTACAGGGACAACCAGGTAAATCCGTTTTCCGGAACATGTAAAGTTGTTTACTTTAATACTAAGCAAGTAAAAGAAATGTTTCGTTTTAAAAATGGCATACTGAATGGAGAGGCCAAAGCATTTTATCATAATGGGAATCTTCGGTGGAAAGGAAATTATGAAAACGGATATTGCACTGGCAAATGGGAATACTGGGATGTAAATGGCAACAAACTTAAAGAAGTTTATTTTGTTAATGATTCACTTACAGGTATTTATCAGGCATGGTATCAAAGTGGCCAGCTGAAGGAGAAAGGACAATATTCGCAGAACAAAAAAACCGGAAAATGGATTTATTATACCGAAGATGGCCAGTTACAGGAAATCAGCTATTAAAAGCATTTTTATTATCTAACTGCATATCAGGTTTATTCAGAAGGTAAAGAAGGCAAAATACCTTTGCTCCGGTAGATAGGGCGTACATATTGCCTGAAGTATTTCCGGTACCAGGCAAACCATATACCTGAAATAATAGTAATTATTCCGCCTGAAAAGAGGGTGTAAGGTATACCTATAGTACTTGCAACTGAGCCTGCAAGTAGGTAACCAATAGGCGTTATTCCCAACAATGCCATAGCATAAAAGCTCATGACCCTTCCGCGTTTGTCTTCATCTGATATGGTTTGTATCATGGTATTAACCGAAGAAATGGATACAATCATTGCAAATCCGGCAAAAAACAAAAAAAACAACACAGGTAAAATATGAGTTGAAAATGCAATAAATAACATACTTGTTCCAAAGATGATCAGGCACAGCATTAAAAGCTTCATTAGGCCAATCACGGTTTTTCTGGCTGCCATATATAATGCTGCAAGAAAAGCTCCGGCTCCTGCGGCAGACATAAGAAACCCGAGCGTATCAGCATTTCCGTGAAGAATTTTCTTGGCATAAGCCGGAAGCAGTATAATATAGGGTAATCCAAACAGGCTGAAGATTGATAAAAGCAATAGTAATACCCGTATAGGTTTTGTCTGAAATGTGTACTGAAATCCTTCTGTAAAGCTTTGTGTAAAATTTTCTGTTATTTTGACGGAAACATTGTGAATTTTAATCCGATATAATGCATAAATCACTGCAACAAAACTCAGTGCATTCAATAAAAAACAAATACCTTCCCCCACAAAGCCAATAATAATTCCGGCAATTGCAGGACCCACAAGGCGTGCTCCATTGAAAACAGCAGAGTTTAGTGCAATGGCATTCGATATTCTTGAAGGCTTGTCAATCAGATGAATTACAAGCGACTGGCGTGCAGGTGCATCAAATGCGCTGATTAAACCAAATATCAGGCTTAACATAATAATGTGCCATACCTGTATTATTTTAAGCAATACCATTGCAGCCATTAGCAGCGCCTGAATCATAAACAATATCTGGGCAAGCCTGAGTATCTTAAGCCGGTCATATCTGTCAAGTAATACGCCGGCAAATGGCGAAATAATGAAAGTAGGAAT
This sequence comes from Bacteroidota bacterium, assembly GCA_029268165.1. GTDB lineage: Bacteria > Bacteroidota > Bacteroidia > Bacteroidales > UBA10428 > UBA5072. The sequence goes on along the minus strand of JAJUGM010000029.1, from coordinate 4,327 downwards.
CTGACTGGTGAAACCTATTAATCCGAGCAGAAATACCGAACCTGTTAAGCGGTAAACAAGCCAGCTTAAAGCAATATTTTGCATCCAGGTGCCTATCAGCGAAATACCCTGTCCGAAAAAGTAATATCTGTAATTACGCGACCTGAGCGATGAGAAAATACCTTTTGCCCAGCTGATTCTTTTTAAATATTCATAGAAATACACAAAAAAAATAATAATCTTCAAAAATAGTAAACGCCGTTTATATTAAACCCAGGTATTATGAATAAACAAATTCATCCAGACGAGCAAAAATTTTAATACATTTTTAGAGTAGAATAGTTATTAGGAGCAATGTCTGCTATTCAAAATTATTATGAATTTAAAACATACTACAATAACCGAATTGAAAAGGGATACAACAAAATGAGTACATTAAATATTGTAAGGAATAAAATCGTTTTCAGGGCTTTCTCCGTTGTAAAAAGAGGAAATCCGTATGTTAATTTACATCAATTTGCTGCATAATTTTTGTTAAAATGTTTGGTTTTGTCTTAGAATACAAAGCCGACTAATGACTTAGCTGCGTCTAAAATTAAAAACCTGGGATATAGGTAATTACAGCATTTCACCCATGAGCTTAAAATAATTTTACTAAATTTACTATCAAAACAAACAATATATTATTGAAGCTTATACCCCGAAATATTGAAGAGCAACTTGTAAAAAAGCTCAAAAAAGGCGATATTCTTGCTTTCAACGAACTGTTTGATTTTTATGGCAAACGCCTTTACTCATTTTCCATGGGATATCTTAAATCAGATCCTGAATGTGAAGAACTGGTGCAGGAAGTATTTACAAAAGTTTGGGAACGACGGTCGGAATTAAAGGAAGAACTTTCTTTCCGGTCCTATCTGTTTACAATTGCCTTTAATATTATCCGTAAATATTTCCGCAGTCGCATTCAGCAATCCAAATATATTGAGTCATCCGTATTGAATGATTTTCATCTGGAAACATCGGAAAATATTGACTATAATTCACTGAAAAAGCATATTGAGGATATTGTTTCAGCTATGCCTGCACGAAGGAAGGAAATTTTTATAAAAAGCCGCTTTGAAGGTCTGTCTGTTTGTGAAATTGCTCAGGAATTAAATATAAGTAGGAAAACAGTCGAAAACCAGCTCACTGAGGCATTAAAATTTCTCCGTAATAATCTTACCAGAAATCAACTTGCGTTGGCTTTATTTTTCTCTCTCTTTGTTTCATAGTAATTTGTAATAACAGGATCAGCTAAGCCTGTTGGTTACCATTCAGATAAAAATAAATTATTTTATGGTCAAATAGGTGTAAATATTAATAACCGGATATAATATAATAAATATGTAAAACACAATGGCATGGATAAAATCAATCAGGAGATTCTGGAGCATTATTTTAACGGATCATTTAGTGCTGATGATGAGAAATATGTGATGCAGGTTTTTGCTGATGAAAACAAACAGGCGGCATTGAAAGCCTTTTTGGCTAATCATTGGCATAAGTTTGCCGAAAATACTGAAACAACAGATAAGAACCTTGAACATATTCTTCATAAAATACATTATAATATTAACATAGAAAAAAGTGTTAAAGACAAACAACCATTAAGAAAAATTATTCGGTTCTATTACAGAGCTGCAGCAGTTATTTTATTGCCTTTAATCCTTGCAGGAATTACATTGTTTTATTTTAAAAATACCCAAAACGATAAAGTTACAGATAATACCTTTTCTGAAATTCATTCGACACTTGGGTCAAGAGTAAGTTTTCTTTTACCCGACGGAACGAAGGGCTGGTTAAACAGCGGTTCGGTTTTACGATATTCCTCAAATTTTAAACAGCGCCGGATTGTTGAATTGCAGGGCGAGGCTTATTTTGATGTAAAGGCTGACAGACAACATCCCTTTTTTGTAAACACTACTGAGGTTCAGTTTAAAGTACTGGGCACCAAATTTAATATCAGGTCATACACTGATGATAAGACCATTGAAGCAACTTTGTTAACAGGATTATTAGAGATTCATCCGATTTCACAGGAAAGGAGTAAAAAACCCGCTGTTATTTTAAAGCCTCATCAGAAAGCAACATTTATTAAGGAAACAGGTGATCTGGCTTTAAACGGCGCAAAGGTAACCAGGAGCTCCGTCGAGAAAATAGGCCCTGTTGAAATTACCAAAGAAGTAGATACAGAACCGATTGTTGCATGGAAAGATAATAAGCTTGTTTTTGTCAGCGAACCCTTTGAATCATTACTTGTTAAAATGGAACGCTGGTATGATGTTGAAATCACCCTTCTTGACACAGCTATAAATAACCTGAGCTATACGGGTGTATTTGAAAAAGAAACCGTTGAGCAGGCATTACGTGCGTTGAAGGTAGCAACTCCAAACTTTAGTTATACCATTAATAAAAACAAAATTGAAGTATCATTCAAAAAATGACCCCATGTATTACTAAACCAATATAATTATGAAATACAAAATAAAAACCGGATAAGCTAAAAAGCCGGCAAATGCGCTATCATTCGCCGGCCTAACCATTAGAATTAATAATTAATATTAACTCTTAACACTACAAATGTATGAATAAACCGCTAATTGTTTGCATATCTTTTTTATGCAACCGAAAAAACTTACTAAAAATGAAACTAAGCTTCTTCCTCATGATTGCAGGGGCATTACAGATTTTTGCAAGTGGTTTATCACAAACGGCTGAAATCACTCTGAATCTGAAGAATGCACCTTTGTCGCAGGTTTTTCAGGAAATTGAAAAGCAGAGCGATGTGCGCTTTCTTTATATCAATGAGGCGATACAGGACAAATTGGTTACTCTCAAAGTAGAAAAGAGCGACATTACTGATGTGCTGAATCAGATTCTTCAGGATGCAAATATGAAATACACCCTGATGGAGAATAATCTGATTGTAATTACTCCTGATGTAAAGACAAAGCAGGGCATTACGGTTAAAGGGCGCATTACAAGCAGTACTGATAATGAACCATTGCCCGGGGTGAATATTGTTGAAAAGGGTACCCTTAACGGCACAGTAACCACAGCAGACGGAAGTTATTCCATTACTGTTTCAGGCCCTAACGCTGTGCTGGTAATCTCATCCGTAGGATTCAAAACTGAAGAAATTTCTGTGAATAACCGGACAAGTATTGATATTATCCTCACGGAAAATATTGAAACGCTTCAGGAGGTTGTTGTTGTTGGATATGGAACGGTTGCCAGACAAAATCTTACGACTTCTATTGTAAAAGTGAAACCCGACGAAGTCCCTTCGGCTGCCAGTAACACCATTTCACAACTGCTTTTCGGCAGGGCTGCAGGCCTCAATGTTGTGCAGCAGAGCAACGAACCGGGCGGGCTTATCAATCTGTCAATCAGAGGAAGAGGTAATCCGTTGATAGTAGTTGATGGAGTTGTTTACCCGGGTACCGCTTTGGAGCCTGACAACGGGAAAATTGAATTACAGGGGGTTAATCGCGGCGGATTATCTAACCTGAATCCTGCCGACATTGAATCAGTTGAAGTACTCAAAGATGCTTCAGCCTCAATATACGGTGTGGCTGCTGCCGATGGCGTTATTCTTATTACAACAAAAAAAGGCAAAGAAGGGAAAATGACAGTAAATTATTCAGGTAATCACTCCTGGGTTAAAGATATGAATTATCTGGAGCCATTGAATGCCAAAGATTATATGACTTATTACAATCAGATGGCAAAAGATAAATATTTGTACGACCTGAGAATGGTGCCTTTTGGAACAATTCCCGCTGTATTATCGGGTTTCAGAGTGCCCTATTCCGACAGCATTATTGCAGCCACGGGAGAAGGAACAAAATGGCTCGACGAAGTCCTTCGTACGGGGAGCATTGATAATCACTCACTTTCTTTAAGCGGTGGCACTGAAAAGGTAACCTACTTTTTTTCAGGTAACTACTTTTATCAGAAAGGCATTCTGCTACATTCCGACTTAACAAGATATACAGGCAGGCTTAATGTTGCTTTCAAACTCAATAGATTTCTCACGCTATCAACCAACGTGAATGCCAGTCGAAATTATTACACCAATTCAGGCGCAGGCCAGCAGGCCGGTGGGTCAGGTTCTGAAGGTTACGGCATGCTGCAGGCTGCAATGGCATACGACCCCAATTTACCGGTGCGTCTTAGCGATGGTTCCTATTCACAGTTTCAGGTTATTGCCAATCCGGTTTCACTGGCCGATGTGAAAGACAATACAGTGAGCAGTGCCATACTCAGCAATATTTCACTTGATATCGATATTATTCCCGGAATGCTG
>JAJUGM010000028.1 GCA_029268165.1 Bacteroidota bacterium | reverse complement strand
GGGGATTGTTGCAACTGTATGATGAATAAATATTCCAGATAAACGGCATAAGGCATACAATAATCGGCAGCCAGTTATCTCTCGCCCGGTATCAAACCTGCAACGAAATCCTTACGCTTCATCGTTCCCGGGTCAAAAATAACAACTAAATGTATCTGCAACTATTCAACCATTGAAGTCCTGATGGTATTTATATGCTTTTCAATTTCTTTCACTTTAACAAGCAAAGCATTCACTGTTTTTTTACCTTCAGCAGAAGCCGGATCAAAATCGCCCTTTACTTTTACTTCAAATGAATTAAAAACAGGCTGCAGTAATTTAAGTTTTGTCATATACTCTGAAATAACAGGGTCTTTTTCATAGTTATGCAGCATTTCCATCAGATTGGCCAGTGAATATTTCTGTTCGGCCAGTCGTTCAATTATATCAAAATCGCGGGTTGATTTGGCAATGTCAACTGCAATATAAATAGCTTCAGTCCAGCCACCAAGGATAATCTGGGCGGCAGCACTGTACCTTTCATTTTCTTTCAGGTATGAATCGGTAGTCATGTATACTTCATTAGCTATCTTAATCAGTGAGTCTTTATTGTCAATATTCCGTTCAAAACGTTTGGCAGTATTCTGAAAATAATCGGTGGGTATGCCTAATTCTTCTGCAAGCCGCTGCATTGAGCTGAAATATTTTCCTGCTGTTTCGGTTTGGTCAAAAACTTTAGAATAGCTCAGGTCAACCGCATAAATGCCAAGGTTCAGCGCTTTTTTCGAACTGGTGGTGTAATCTATGATTTTATCAGGCGAGTTAAGCAATGATTTATTAAATACAGCTCCGGCTGATTCGAAAAGTGTTGACATTTCAACTGACAGGTACATGTTGTAAAAAATAGGGATACCTTCTCCCATGGTGTCGTATTTGCTTATGTATGGTTTGACTTCTTTAAGGTCAACACTGTCAACACCTTCAAGAGCCCCTTTTTGCCTGTCACCTTGCTTGCAATGCACACAAAGAAATGAAATTAAAAAAACCGTACCGAAAATATATGATAATCTTTTCATAATTGTTTGATTAATGATTATCAGAAATTGTTTTTCCGATATAAAGCTAAATATTATTTTATTTTTTTCCAACCCTGGTTATTAACCGGTGAGAAAACTTTACTACAGAGTAAGAATATAATGAAAATGTGTTACAATGCTATTTTATTAATGTGCTTGTGTTGTTAATGTTTTTATAAATTGATGGATCAGATTTTTCCGGTTGTTTTTTTCATAAACTGAACTCTTTCAAAAGCAGCGCAGTTTTCATGGTTCTTTGCTACCAGTCCCCTGAAAGCGTTAAGGCTCTCATAGCCTTTTCTATTCATGTATTGCTCAAGCTCCGACCTGAGTGTATGCAGATATTCAGGCCCGTTTTTATAAAGAGCAGAGCATAGCTGAACTGCGGTTGCCCCCACCAGCAGGTTTTTTACAACACCCGTGTAGTCGTGAATACCAGTTGCTCCAATCAGTTCGCATTTTACAACCTCAGAAAGCAAGGCAATCCATCGTAATGAAAGGGTTATTTCAACAGGAGAGCTTAAAATATTGCCGGTAATCACTTTCATGTTTTCAATATCCACATCGGGCCGGTAGTAACGGTTAAAAAGAACCAGGCTGTTGATTTCGAGGTTACTTAATTTAAAAAGCATACGGTAAAGGTTGGTGAAATGATAACCGACCTTTACGGCAAGAGGCATGCTGGTTTCTTTCCTTACCTCACGTACAATATCGAGATAGGTTTCTTCTATTTTATAGCCGGTTAGTTTCAGCAGGGTAGGGGGGATGAAAATATTAAGCTCAAGGCCGTCGGCACCAGCCTCTTCAATTTTTTTCGCAAATTTAGGCCATTCATAAGGGCTCACGCAGTTAATACTGGCCACAACCGGAATTTTAATAGCTTGTTTGGCTTTATTAATGAGCTTTAAATATTCCTCAATACCATGTTCTTTTGAAAAATTGCTGACATATTCAATGGCTTCAGGGTACCAAAAGTACATATCATCATGTTCAAGCAATGTTTTTTTATCAGCAATGATCTGCTCTTCAAAAAGTGACTTAAGCACTAAAGCTCCGGCGCCACAGTCGGCCAGTTTTTTTATAGAATCTATTGTTGAGGTCAGTCCTGAACTGGCTACAATAAACGGATTGTTTATTTTAATTCCCAGAAAAGTTGTTGAAATGTCCATAATGAAAATAGTTTAACAGGTTTTTAAGGGAGAAGTGCATCAGATTTATGCACAAACTTTAAAGTTATTATTTTTTAATAATATCTCTTTTAAAAAACAAAGGGCATCATTCAGGTTTTTTGTTGCTCCTGAAGTCATTTTCTGCATGAACTGCCAGTCAAACCCTTTTATATGCAATAAAAAGGCAAGGGGATACTTATTATAAATCTGGTTGCACAGGCTTAGTATAAATGCCGGTGAAACAGCATGCATGGTGAAGTCAGTTTTGGCAGAAGGTTCCAACACTGTGTATGAATAGCCATCAATATTTTCTTTTGATGCATCTGCAAAAATAACTATATCGAAAAATGAAATCTTATGGGCGTCTTCAATGTTTAACTGGTAATTGCATTCGGTATGAATGTGATGCAATTGGTTTTCACGTGCCCATGGTTCAATTGATTCAGCAAGCAATACGCCAAGTGCATCATCCTGTCTTCCGGGGTTCCCGTAGCCATAAACCAATATTTCGGGAGTGCCTTTCACCTCATTGCTTAATTTTTTTGTCAATTAATTGATTTTGATGGTCATACAATGATATTTCAAGTGGCATTTGCCCCAGCGCATGTGTTGCACAGCTAAGGCAGGGGTCATAAGCCCTGATGGCTACCTCAACCGCATTCATCATGCCTTCAGTGATTTCTTTCTTACCGGTCATGATTTTTGTAGCAACATGTTTCACTGCTTCGTTCATGGGCTGGTTATTGTTGGTGGTTGAAACAATGAGGTTAGCCATTACAATCTGGTCATTATCATCAATTTTATAATGGTGGAACAGGGTGCCACGTGGAGCTTCAATAAGGCCAACTCCTTCATATTGTTTGTTTCCTTTCTTTACCAGTTCGCCTTCCATCAGGTCGGGGTCATAAAGTAGCGACTTGATTTTTTCGGCCGAGTGCAAAATTTCAATCAGCCTTGCCCAGTGAAAATGCATGGGTTTATGGCTTGGCTTGCCATGGTTGTATGCCCTGAACGCTTCAAACTCTTTTTGTGCCAGTGGAGTGTCAATAAAATCGATAGTATTCATGCGTGCCAGAGGTCCAACAGTGTACCAGCCGGTCTTTTTACCTATTTCTTTAAGGTAAGGGAATTTCATATAGCTCCATGACCTTACTTCTTCATCGATGTATTTGTAGTATTCCTGGTAATCAACATCATGAAGGATTTTTTTGCCTTGTGCATCAACTGCCCTCAGTACACCATGATACAGGTCGAGAGCTCCGTCTTTTCTTACGAGGCTAAGGTAACTTGAAGGAAATTCAACAAAACCGTCAATAATTTCTTTGTTTTTCTTATGAAAATCCTTAAAAAATTCAACAGCAGCAAGCGACCATTCGATCATTTTGTCGATGTTCATGTAATCATCGCCTTTAATGAGAAAATCGCGCTCTTCCTCAGTGAGGTGTTTGTTAATTCCGCCGGGGATGGCACCTGTGCCGTGGATTTTTTTACCGGCTGTTGCCTGAATGACTTCCTGTCCGTATTTACGCATCATAACAGCCTGCACAGCCAGGTCTCTGTTAACTTTGGCAATATGTATCACGTTTCGTTTCAGCGGGTCGGCGTCGATACCGAAAAGGAGGTCGGGTGAAGCCAGGTGGAAAAAATGGAGGGTATGTGACTGAAAAATCTGTCCGTAATGCATGAGACGTCTCATTTTTTCTCCGGTTGGGGTAAGGCTTTCTCCTGTTCCTGCGCCAACAATAACATCCAATGCTTTGGCAGCAGCCAGATGATGGCTCACCGGGCAAATACCGCAAAGGCGCTGAACCAGCACAGGCATTTCCCAGTAAGGTCGGCCTTGTACGAATCTTTCAAACCCTCTGAATTCAACAATATGCAATCGTGTCTGCTCTATATTTCCTTCATTGTCAAGATGAATGGTAACTTTACCATGTCCTTCAACACGTGTTACAGGTTCTATCGTTATTTTTTGTCCCATAAATTCCTTATTTACAAAAATTAATCAAATTTAACCACTTCATAAGGCAGTTTCATCTCGTCGCCGTTTAAAAGAGCCACAAGAGCATCCCAAATCAGGTCAGCTCTTGGAGGGCAACCCGGCAGGAAATAGTCAATTTTCACTATTTCATGGCAGGGAAAAACTTTGTCGAGTATCATAGGCAGTTCAGGGTCATTAGGAATAATTTTTTCTTCATTGCCAACAACGGTAGGGCCGTTGAGGTAAGCTTCCTCAAAACATTCCCTCAGGGGTATGCCGTTGCGGATAGCCGGAAGCCCTCCCATAATGGCGCATTCTCCGACTGATATAAGTATTTTACAGTTTTCCCTGAATTCTTTCAGCACATGAACATTTTCGCTGTTACAGCAACCACCTTCAATCAGTCCGATATCGCATTTCTTTGTAAATTTTTTAATATCGTCAATGGGTGATTTGTTAAATTCAACCAGTTCGATCAGTTCGAGCAGGCGGTCGTCGATATCAAGAATCGACATGTGGCATCCGAAACAACCTGCCAGTGATGCCGTAGCTATAATTGGTTTACTCATGGGTAGATAATGTTATATTTTATTTACCTGCATATTTTCAATGTCGCTGCCAATGGGCATTTTATCATACTTACGCTGGCCTATCGGCGTAATATATCCTTTTTCTTTTACCAGAATTGATCCTACAGGGCAAACATCCATAGCCTTCTGAGCCAGTTCGTCAGTTAATTGTTTGCCAAGCTTTGAATCTACAACTACTTCCACACGGCTGCTGCGGCGCCGGTAGGCAAAAATACTGCGTCCTTTTTCATCTTTAATGGCTCTGATACAGCGTTTGCAAAGAATGCAGCGGTTCTGTTCCTTAATGATTTTTGGATGTGAAGCATCAACCCTGCGAAGCGGAAACTGGAAAGGGAAACGAGGTGCCATAACCTGAAAACGATAGGCAAGTGCTTGTAATTCACAATTACCGCTTTTTTCACAGGCGGGGCAGAAATGGTTTCCTTCAACAAATAATAATTCAACGATGGCTTTTCGGAGTTCCCTGATATCAGGAATGTCATTTTCTATTGTCATACCTTCGGCAACAGGGGTGGTGCAGGAGGTCATAAGTTTTCCATTTACTTTCACCGTGCATATTCTGCAACCTCCTTTAGGCTTAACCCCCGGATAATTACATAGTGTGGGTATATAAATGCCGTTTTCCTTAGCGGCTTCAACAATATACTGGCCTTTAATGGCCATACATTCTGTTTTGTCTATTGTAAAACGAACATATTGACTCATATCAGTAAAGTTTTAAATAATTGGTACACGACCTGTGGCTTTGGCCGATTCTTTAACAACGGCATTAAGGTCGAATCCGCTGTCATAAGTTTTATTTTTTTGTATTTTTTCTTCGTACAGATGAGGAAAGTTCTTCAGGCTCGAAAGTATAGGGTTGGCAGCTGTCTGACCAAGGCCGCAACGGCTTGCTTTAAGTATTTTTCCCCATTCCTGCAGGTCAGCGAGGTCTTGTTTTACGCCCCTGGCATTAAGTATTTTAATCAATTTGTTACGCATCAAAGTGGGCACAATGCGGCATGTTGAACAACTTCCGCAGGATTCCTCAATGAAGAATTCGGTAAAGTTCAGTACAATATCATTGAGGATATCCCTGTTTTTGCCTATGATAATCAGAGAACCTCCTGTTGCAAGGTCTTCATATCCAAGGATTCGTGTAAATTCATTGGGTGCAATAATAGCGCCTGAAGGGCCTCCTACCTGTACGGCCTGGACGTCATCCTTTTCAGCACCAACCATATCGAGGATATCATTTACGGAAAATCCCCATTCAACCTCATACACACCAGGGAACTTGCAATCTCCTGAAATGCTTAATACTTTTGTGCCGGTTGATTCATGCGTGCCAAATGATTTGTACCATTCACCCCCCTTAAGAATTACTTTAACCACCGAACACAGGGTTTCAACATTATTCACCACAGTTGGCATATCGTGGTAACCTTTTTCAACCGGGAAGGGAGGGCGGTCACGGGGTTCTCCGCGTTTTCCTTCAGCTGATTCAATCAGTGCCGATTCTTCTCCGCAAACGTAAGCTCCGGCGCCAAACTGAATACGGATATCAAAATTGAATCCTTTTTTGCCAAGAATGTTTTTGCCCAGGTAATTAGCTTCACGTGCCTTTTGCAGAATATTTTCGAGGTAGTTCTGCAGATATTTGTATTCATAACGGATATAAACAATACCTTCAGTGGCCCCCACAGCATATCCTGCAATCACCATTCCCTCAAACAGCAGGCGGGGCCTTTCGGTAAGTATAACGCGGTCTTTAAAAGTTCCGGGCTCTCCTTCATCAGCATTGCAAAAAATATATTTTCTTTCACCGGGGGCATTGCGGCAAAATTCCCATTTAAGCCCGGTAGGAAAACCTGCCCCGCCACGGCCTCTGATATTCGATTTTTTAACTTCTTCAATCACTTCTTCAGGCTTCATCTTAATTATTTTTTCAATGGCCTGCCCGGCTTTAAAGTCGCGGTCAAGCACCGGCCCTATTTTCCGGATATTGTTTGATACAACCGACCGGATAAGGTCTGAACGGTTTTCGCCATCGCCGTAATCGGCAACCAGCATCTCACTTACATCTTTGCCTTCCTTTATATCTCTCACTATTTCTTTCACCCTGAAGGGCGTAAGACGGGTGAAGATATGATTATTAATAATTGCAGCAGGTTCCTGGTCATTCATACCAATGCATGAAGTTTCAAACAACCCGACAAGCCCGTCAGGAGTAACCTCGCCGAATTTAATACCAAGCTCTTTTTCAAACGTTGCAGCTACAGCAGCCCTGCCCATCATGTTGGCAACAGCACTGTTGTTCAGATATATGCAATACTTACCGGTAGGCTTCTGGCTGAAAAAATGATAAAACGATACTGTCTGTTCCACATCAACCTCCGACATTCCGAGGTCTTCTGCGATAAGGGCTATAGCCTCTCTGGATATATAACCAAATTCCGACTGAATATCAATCAGTATATCCATAAGGCGGTATTTATCGCTACCATATTTTTCTATCGTTTTCTTAACAGCCGTCTTCATAATGTATATATTTTATTATCAATATTTTGTCAAATCAAACGAAACAATTTTATTTGTTAATAAATTCACAACTAAAGTATAATAGAAAATTCATTTAAACAAGAACTTTTAAAAATTTAGACTGGTTTTAAATTAAGGAATGGAAGAGAGATAATAACTTTTTTATTGAATTACAAAATATTAAGTTATATGGTGTGAAAAAAATAACAATTAGTGAAAATAATAAAATTATCCTTTACCCATAAAAAGGCATAACCGGCCGGGCGTCAGAAATCGTTATCGCGGGCACCGTAGTCGTATTCGTGATAAAAACTGGTGAGTGTAGAGTAAATATCTTCAAATGAAACATAATGCTTCTTGCAGCCAATACGTGAACATACATGCACCTTGCCGCCTTTTTCGAGTAGGAAATCTACTACTGGTGCGCCACAGGCATCACACATGTGTGTGCCATGAAGATCTTTCCTGCATTGCGGGCAAAAAAGTTTTGCAATCTCATCTTTAACCAGGTTGATATTACTCTGTATTTCATAGCAACCATACGTTGAGCACAGATTTACTGTGCCCTGATTACCACCCATCTCAATTCTCAGTTTGATACTGGGTTTTCCGTTGAGAAACAACGTATGGTCCATCAGTGATTTATTGCAATGCGGACATTTAACCTTAAGTGAAATCAATCCTTTTCCCATGATATGCCTCCTTTTTGTTTTTGTAATTCTTTGGTTAATTTATAATAAACACATCAATAAATCAAGTTTTATTGTTTTTTTGTGTAAAATTTTAAATCAATTGCATTAACTTTTCATTGTTTTTTTAAAACATACTATATGAGACCCATCACTCAATTCTTATCTGTAATAATATTATTTACACAGGTTGTACTAAGCTTTCGCGTGAAGAGGCAAGCTCAATGGCCTTGGATGAGTCAGCTCCGGTAACCCGGGTTATGCCTAACGAAAGCAAAATGATTTCAGGAAATATGGACCGCACCGAGCCAACTGAACCTGATAAGGTAGAAACATCTGCCATTCAACCCGGCATTCAGAAGAAAATAATCCGAGACGGGCAGATGACTGTTAAGGTGAAGGATCTTCTTACAGCCCGTAGACAGGTTGACAGCCTTACAAAGACACTTGGCGGTTATATCGGAAACGAGAATTTTAATTCTTACGATCAGCAGGCAAGTTACAATCTGGTCATCAGGGTTCCGGCTCTTAATTTCGACAGGCTGATTGCAGGTATTGAAAAGAATACACAGAGCGAAATATTGTTTAAAGAAATCAATGCCCGCGATGTTACGGAAGAATTTATTGACCTTGAAACCCGACTGGCAAACAAGCGCAAATTTATTGAACGTTATGGCGAAATGCTGAAAAAAGCCTCATCTGTTAAAGATATGCTTGAAATTGAAGAGAACATTCGAAAAATTGAGGAAGAAATTGAGAGTGCAGAGGGCAGGCTGCGCTACCTTACTGACCAGGTTGCCTATAGCAGGCTAAATCTCACTTTAACACAGGAAAAAGCTTATAAATACAAACCACAGTATTCCAGAAACTTTATTGAACGGCTCAAAGAATCATTGCATAAGGGCTGGAAGGGGTTTATCGGGTTTCTTTTATTCATTATCAAAATATGGCCTATCTGGTTACTTGGCGCAGTTGTCTGGATAATATACAAAAAGGTTAAAAGCAGAAAGAAAATCATAAAAGGGTTTAAGAAGGGCAGTGATAAATAATTTGGTGTGGCAAAACGATAATGCCGGCAATTCTATTTCTATTAACAATGCTTTATTGAACCCAAGCATAATGAATAAACAATTTCATCCGAGGGATAAAAATTATTCTTGGAGGAATTTTAGTATGTAGGTGTGAATGTTTATGGGGCTTTGCCCTATGCTCCAAATCCTTGTTTGTCCTGACAAAAAAAGGATGCGCAAAAAGTCATGGATGAAGCAGTTTTTCCGAAAAACCACGTCTCGCCCCACATGCGCAATACAACAGATAGCATGGGGGCGGTGTATTATTCATTGGGAGCTCTCAGAAAGAGCAAACCAATGGATTTCCCGATTAATAAAAATCACTTTTCTTGCGCAGCGTCAGCAAACCGGAAAAGTTGATTTTTCTTAATCGCATTGCATTAGAAATTTTTCTAATGCAATAATTGGGATAATAATCTGTCGCTTTTGGCCGCATTTGCTTTGCTATGTGCTTAGACTGTATTGCTTGCATACAGGTTTGAATAGTAGCGTATCAAATAGTATCTATTGTTTTTTATTTACTGAGCCGGCGCTTGATGTACTTATGTTTCTGATACGCGGTTCGCCCTTAAATTCAATACTACCGGCACTGCTGCATTTAAAGTTGGCTTCTTCGGTAACAAATACATTGGCATCGCCTGCACTTGAAACGCTTACATCACCTTTTCTGGCTTCGAGTTCAAATGCCTTCAGGTCGCCAGCGCTGCTGAGGTCAGCTTTCAGGTAATTTGTTTTGCCTTTCAATCGGGCATCGCCAGCGCTACTGATGTCAATTTCAATTTCATCTGCCTCTACTGCCAGGTCGAGGTCACCGGCGCTGCTCATGTCAATATCAAGCTTGTCAGTAACAAGCGTATTTGTAATGCTGACATCACCCGCACTGGAAATTTCAATTGCATTGAGCTTTTTAAAATCAACGTACACTGTCTTTTCTTTTGCATGTCGGATCGTTTTGGTGGTATATATTTTTAGAATGTCGTTAACAACCTCAGTTTTTATGCAGTCCTGAAGGTTTTCATCAGTTTCCACTTTAACCTCAATATGGTCTGACTGGGTAATAATAACATCAATGCCAGATGCAACACTAAGTCCGGTAAATTCAGGCACTTCACGCTGCTGTTTTATTAGTTTACCATTGCCCGAAACAGTTTCATAGTGTTCAAAGTAGCAGCCCCCTGAAATCAGAAAAACGATGGCCACAAAAATAAAATAATGAATTGTTTTCATGTGCATTAAATTTGAATTTCCGTTGAATAATAATAGTCTTTTGCAGAAAGACGTATGATTATATATATCGCTGCTTAGACAATGTTTAAATTTTTGCAAACCTTTGTGAATCTTTGCGTTTTTAAGCCTTTGAGGCATACAATCTTTAGCCACTCAGACACTAAGGCACAAAGAATTCACAAAGGAACAACTTCTATAATAATTAAATTTAAATTTTAAATTTAAACAGTCTCTTAGTATTTTTATGCATTAATAAATTTTATTATATATGAAAAATTATGTATTAATATCATTTATGCTATCATTATGTACTGCTGTTTTAAGCCAGATGCCTGATACTATTAAGTTACCGCCTCCGGTCAGGCAGGGAGGCATGCCATTGATGCAGGCCCTGAATGAACGGCATTCGTCACGTGATTACACTGATAAACAGCTTTCAGATCAGCAGTTGTCTGACTTATTGTGGGCTGCTTTTGGCATCAACAGGGCAGATGGACGGCGTACAGCCCCATCGGCACGCAACAAACAGGAAATTGATATTTATGTTGCCACTGCCCACGGAGCATTTTTATATGATGCAGGGAAACATTCCCTTTTACTCATTACACCTGATGATATCAGAGGCAAAACTGGGACACAGCCTTGGGTGAGGGTTGCAGCAGTAAATCTGATTTATGTATGTAATAAAGCCAGGACAGCCTCAGCTGATGAGACTGGCGCATTGATAAACGCTGCTTTTTCAGCCGGCGCAATTGCCCAGAATGTTTATTTATACTGCACCTCAGAAGGACTTGGTAGTGTGGTACGTGGGTCGTTCGATAAAAATATTTTAAACCCCTTGCTTAGGCTTGATGAAAAGCAGGTAATTATTATGACACAGACCGTGGGGTATACTAAAGGTTTAAGCTTTTGAGGCAACTAATTTTCAACCACTATGTCACAAAAGTGCAAGGAGTCACAAAGCTTCACTATACTTTGTAAAATATCTAAGGATTTAGTTCTGATTTTTTTTAATTCTCAATCATTTTAAACCCTTTGCCATGAACGTTAATGATCTGCACTTTAGGGTCGTTTTTCAGATATTTTCTTAGCTTGGCTATATAAACGTCCATACTGCGTGCATTAAAGTAGTTGTCGTCTATCCATATAGTCTTCAGTGCGAAATTCCTGTCGAGGATGGTATTTTTGTGAAGGCATAATAACTTAAGCAGTTCTGATTCTTTAGTAGTCAGCTTTTGCTCTTCTTTTCCGAATTTTAGTATCTGGGTTTTCGTATTGAAGATATATTCGCCTATTTTAAATTCATGCTGAGTAAAATCGGCTATGTCCTTCTTAGTCCTGCGCAATATGGCTTCAATTCTGAAAAGCATCTCTTCCATGTTGAAGGGCTTGGTTATATAATCGTCGGCACCTGCTTTAAATCCTTCAATAATATCTTCCTTAAATGATTTTGCCGTCAGAAAAATGATGGGAATTTCTGCATTAGTCATCCTAATTTCGCGGGCCAGGGTAAACCCGTCTTTTACAGGCATCATCACATCGAGGATGCAGATGTCATAATGATTTTTGATAAAACTTTTATAGGCTTTATCTCCATTGACAAACCATGAGCAGTCATATGACTTGGCAATCAGGTACTCACGAAGTAACATGCCAAGGTTTTCGTCATCCTCAGCTAACAGAATTTTAATTTTGTTCATGATGCAGATGAATTATCATTCAATGGCAAATATAGGGTAAAAGTACTTCCCTCAAACAACTGACTTTCAACTTCTATACTTCCGTTGTGCTCTTCCACAATTTTTTTAACATAGCTTAGTCCAAGTCCGAAACCTTTTACATTATGGATATTGCCTGTTGGTACACGGTAAAACTTTTCAAATATCCTTTTCTGATCAGCTTTGCTGATTCCAATACCATTATCGGCTACTGAAATTACCAGACAGTTTCCGGTATTTCTGGTTGAAACCGTTATTTCAGGCTCGCGGGTGCAATATTTCAGGGCATTGTCAATCAGATTGGTGAGCACATTAGTAATATGCACGGTGTCAACATCAATGACATATTGACGTGCGTCAAGTACCGGCCTGATTTCACCGCCCTTACTTTTTAATTGAATAGCATAGTTTTCAATCAGATTTCTGATGAGTTCGTGCATGTCAGTTTCTTTAAGCCTCAGTTTCACTTTGCCTTTATCAAAAACTGCCATTTGAAGCACTTTCTCAACCTGATAACCCAGCCGTCTGCTTTCATCGGCAATAACTTTCGAAATATGGTCAATGTTTTTGAGATTTGCAGGAAGGCTGTTGTCAGCCAGCATTTGCGACGCAAGTGAAATGGTTGAAATAGGCGTTTTTAGCTCATGGGTCATGTTATTTACAAAATCGTTTCTGATTTCAGCCAGCTTTTTCTGTCGGAATAAATAAATGACAGACACAGAAAATGCTGCAGTTATAATAATGGTAAGTAATACTGAAGCAAGTATCATAAAACTGAATGACCTGAAAAGAAAATTTTCTTTTTGGGGAAAATAAACCGATAAATAATTTGAACTGGCAAAAATATCATCGGGGAAAAGTTGTACGGTAAAGTAGTCATTCTCACCTTTGGCTTTATAATTTGCCGATTTAAAAGCAGTTTCGTTATTCCATTTAATCACTGCATATTCGTAAGGTATATTTATGCCATACTGATGAAAAGCATCATATAGCATTTCTTCAAGTTCGGCCTTGCTTATACGGTTTTCAATTTGCGGCGTCACCAGAAGCATGCTCGCAATTAATCTGTTGATAAATGTTTTCTTGTCGATAATTCTTTTATTTATAGCAGGTTCAAAATAATATTTGCGGGTAATCATCTGCTGTTTGCCTTGCTGTAAATCGGACATTTTCTCTTCAATTACGAAAAATGAATCAGATAAAGCTCTTGCGTTTTCAGAACGGATGTAGTTGTTTTTTTCAGTGTGCCCTGGGGTAACTGAAGAAATATCATTGTGTTTTATAATGCCGATACCTGTGTCAGTTTTGCTTTTCATCTGGCCTGAAATGCCTGTCGTATCAACGCCAAGTAGCTCCATTTCGTTCATAATGAGCCTTATAGCTTCACGTTCCTGAATTGTTTTGCTGAAATCGGTCAATGCATTATTAACAAGCTGATTAAACTGGTTTTCCTGTATTGTAATGGCATTTTTAATCCAGTAAGCCTGAACAAATATTAAACCCATCAGTGCCAGGGTCATCAGAATAATAATTAACCAGATGGATTGCTGTCGCATGATTAGTCATTAAACGTTATTTTTCATATTTTAATATTAGATTCAAAAAATAATAAAATTAAAAAACGCTACGAGCTTCGGGCTACGAGCTACGAGCTGAGAGTTGAGTTCATGATATATCTAATGTCCCAAATCTAATTTCTTTATAAAACTCATTATCATTTTTTGTTCCTCATCAATTAATTGAAAAAAGTATATCCGGTTCTAATAGGCCAACATCTCTGATAATAATTAAATGTATCTCCAATTCATACGTCGATCCTAAAGCAATTTCGGGAAATCTGCAATTATCTCGGTTATTATTTCTACTGCTGCCCTCTGCAATATTTGATGGTATTGATACCGATGCCCGGGTTATTTGACTGATCATTCCATATTTCTCTGAATCAGGTAATAATTTACTAACTTTGTAAATCTCCTTAACAATTTCAATTCCTTTTTGCCAGATATGAAGTTGTTTAAAGTTTTTCATCTTTTATTTTTTTAAAAAAACCTCTCGTAGCTCGCAGCTCGCAGCTCATTACTTCTAATTCAGATATTTAATACTTAAAAAATGGTGCGTTATTTTATTCATCAACATGCATTAGCCGTTTAATTGATTTTACCGAATTCACATTTATCGGAAAGGCTGCAGAAATGATTCCAATTTTTTTAAGCTTTCTGATAGTTTCTTCAATAAAACCTTCTGAAAAAGAGCCTTTTATAAGCATAAAATAATCAATTGTCCTGTATTCGGGAATCAATATACCTTCCGGACATAAGTTTGAAATAATGTAATAGCTGTATTGAAGCGTTTCATTTTCAAAGAGATAACGACTGAATTCCATGATGTTTCCCAGTTTGTCATTTAATTTCAGGTTGCTTATTTTAAAAAAGGATAACTGCAGGCCTGAATTTATTGCCCAAATTAACCGGTAATCATTTTCATGCGATGAAATCCCGATGATACGAAATGAAAAGCGTTCATCAATTTTTAGTTTATGGATTTTTTTTATCTTTTCATGGTCTTTCATTATCAAAATGATTTTGAATGAAAGTTAAAACATTTTTTAATGAAAAGGCAACTTAGCGAGTTATCCTTCAATAAACTTAATTGCCTGTCGGGCTGCGTTTTGTTCAGCATCTTTTTTTGATGTGCCTATGCCCCGGCCTACTATTTCATCCACAATGAAGAGGTGGGAGATAAAAACTGTTGTATTGAGGTTTTCGTCGAACTCTTCAAAACTGGCAAAGTTGACTGATTTTTTATGTTTCTGGCCCCATTCGATAATACGGCTTTTAAAATCCGTTTCGGTTTCCTGAAGTTTGGCTACATTGATATGATTCTGAATAATTCTTTCAAGAATAAGTTTTTTGGTTTTTTTAAAACCGATATCCAGATAAATAGCCCCGACAAGTGCTTCAAGCGCGTCTCCGTAAACTGAGCGGGGGTTATCGTTTGACATTCTTGACATAACAAGGTTGCTGATACCCAGTTTAATGGCTATATGATTCAGGTTTTCACGGTTGACGATTTTTGATCGCATCTGGGTAAGAAATCCCTCGTCTTTATCAGGGAATCTTTCAAACAGATATTCGGCGATTATAGCGTCTAAAATAGCATCACCCAGGTATTCAAGCCTTTCATTATTTATATGCTG
>JAJUGM010000027.1 GCA_029268165.1 Bacteroidota bacterium | reverse complement strand
CCTGCTCATTAATTGGAGTTTTCATCAACCAATCAAAACATTTTATTACGTCTTGCTCATAAGGAGCATAATCTTCGGCTTTATCAATCTTATAATTTTTAGGAACTTCAAAATCCTGAGAAAAGATTCCTAATGAAATAGTTGTCAGAATTAATGATAAAGTAATCGTTTTCATTTTTTATAAGGTTTAGTTATAAATTATCATAGTGTCTTGTCTTTAAGAATTACCTAAAAACCTTTTATTCATTTTTCTATAATCTTATTTTTTGTATCTGTTATCTGATATCTTGTGGTACGGAGTATAAAGCATAAAAAAGCCTTTAATGATAGGAAAATGAAATATTTGATACATTATTTTTCTTTACGCGCCACATGCTTTTTAACAAGGTCGGCTGCATCTTTTAATGAAACAGCAGGATGAACTTTTAATCCCGACTGATCGAGTAATGCTTTTGCTTCAAGGGCATTTGTGCCTTGCAACCTTACAATAACCGGGACAGGAATATTGCCAATTGTTTTGTAAGCATCAACCACTCCCTGAGCAACACGGTCGCATCTTACAATACCACCGAAAATATTAATAAGTATCGCCTTTACCGAGGGGTCTTTCAGAATTATCCTGAATCCGGCTTCTACAGTCTGTGCATTGGCTGTACCGCCTACATCAAGAAAATTGGCAGGCTCGCCGCCCGAAAGCTTTATAATATCCATAGTGGCCATAGCCAAACCGGCTCCATTCACCATGCATCCCACATTGCCATTAAGTTTAATAAAATTCAGATTATGTTTTGATGCCTCTACTTCGGCAGGGTCTTCCTCATTCAGATCGCGTAAACCTGCGTATTCCGGATGTCTGAAAAGTGCGTTATCGTCCAGATTAATCTTGGCATCAGCTGCATAAATGTGATCATCTGAGGTTTTAACCACCGGATTTATCTCAATAAGTGAGGCATCAGCCGATTCATAAGCTCTGTATAAAGACATTACAAATGGTATCATTTCTTTAAAAGCCTGACCCGAGAGGCCCAGATTAAAGGCTATTTTTCGTGCCTGAAAGGGCTGTAAACCGATACCCGGATGAATTTCTTCCCTGAAGATAAGTTGGGGTGAATTTTTTGCTACAGTTTCAATGTCCATCCCGCCCTCTGTTGAATAGATTACTGTATTTCTTCCGGTCGAACGGTTAAGCAGTAGGCTCATATAAAATTCCCTGATATCTGAACTGCCCGGATAGTATATTCCCTGTTCGATTAAAACGGTGTTGACTTTTTTGCCCTCAGGGCCTGTCTGATGTGTTATGAGTTGCATTCCAAGTATTTCGCCGGCATATTGAATTACCTCATCCACTGATTTGGCAATTTTTACTCCTCCGCCTTTTCCACGTCCGCCGGCATGTATTTGCGCTTTCACAGCCCAGGTTGTTGTTCCTGTTTTTTCAAAAACGTCAAAAGCTGCTTTTTCAGCTTCACTTTTATCTCTGATAACAACACCGTATGGTGCGGAGACATTAAAATTTTTAAGTATAGCTTTAGCCTGATATTCGTGAATATTCATATTATTTATTTTTCTTGTTTACCGTATTTTGGCTTTTACTGACATGATTTTTTCAAGCATACCGGGATTTTCTTCAATTACCGACCCAATAACAAGTATATCAGCGCCGGCATTAAACAGGTTCAATGCATCGCTGGCAGAGCGTATACCACCGCCGGCCATAAGGGGTATGCTGATTTTTTCCCTGACACCGGCAACAAGTTTTTCGTTTACCCTCATGTTGGCTCCGCTACCCGCTTCAAGGTATATTAGTTTATGTCCGAGCATCTCCCCGGCTAAAGCGGTTGCAATAATGATGTCAGGTTTTTCAACAGGGATAGGCCTTGTGCCGCTGATATATTCAACTGAGCTAACTGATTTCCCGTCAACCAATATATAGCCGGTTGGGATAATTTCAATACCTGAGCTTTTCAGAAATGGAGCAGCAAGCACATGGTTTCCGATCAGATAATCGGGATTACGGCCTGAGATAAGCGATAAAAGGAGTATTCCGTCAGCTTTGTCAGAAAGCTGCAAAAGACTTCCCGGAAACAGGATTACAGGTGAAACAGCTGTTTTTTTAATGGTTTCCACAGCATGCTCTATAGGTTTTGATACCAGGCTTCCCCCTACCAGAATAATATCGACATTTGTCTTATTGGCAAGAGCAACTGTTTCAGCAAGCGAATTATCCGTATGCTTATCGGGGTCAATAAGTAATGCTATCTTTTTTGCCTTCTTTGCTATCAGTGAATCGTAAATCATGAAATCTAAATAGAACAGTAAACAATAACGTAGTTGTCGATTTTAAAATATTCAAGTTTAAAATGGTCATTGCGGAACCTGTTACGTACCCATCCGGCCAACGTTCCACGGGGTTTCGGATAAAATGGCTCAATAGTAATATTTTCCTGGAGCTTAATATCTTGTTTGTCACAAATTTTATAAAGAGCCTCTTTGGCACACCAGTGAATATACATGTGATAATGCCTCAGTTCGGGCTCTTCGGAAATAATTTCGTCTGGATTGATAAAGCGGTGCGCAATGCGTTCAATTTTGGGCGACATATATTCCATATCAATACCGACACGTTTTTTCTGGCTTAACAAAATGGCAGTGAGATCACGTGAATGGGAAATGCTGATATTATAATGATTGCCTGCAACATAAGGTTTACGGTTGCCGTTGTAAGTTATTGTCAGCACCTGACGGGTCATTTCATTAAGCAAAACCCTGACACTCAGCCATTCGAGTTTACGGTCATGATTTCTGAAATTTTCAACCACCCTAATCTCTTCAGGCAGAAGATTAAGACGGCTCATCAGATCATCATAATCCTCCCGGATCTCCCAGATGCCTAATTGGCATTCATTTTCCAGATGTTCATTCAGAATCAGGGCCACAGTTTAAAATTTTAGTTCCAATGCAATGTTTCAATCAAATGCTCAATATCTGTCCTGAAAAATCTGATTACCGGCGCCAGTGAATCAGCATTAGGATGCACGCTGAAATAGAGCGATCCGCTCAGAAAATTATGCGTACTGTCGGTTGCGAAAAAGTTGATGGATGAAGCGGTATTACCCTCAATATCATAAAGCATACCAAAAACTTTCCGTTCGGGATAATAAAACGGCCGCTCAATGATATCATCTGCCTTAATAATATGTTTATAAGCCAGAGTGCGGATATCTTCGACATACAAAGCCAGATTTTTTTTAACAGTTTTGTATGTAAGGTGCATTTTGCCTTTAAAATAAGGAAATTCAATATTAATCCAGCATGGCTCGGCATCTTTCCCTTCATAATTTTTAATTATGCCATAAACAGGATACTCAAATGAGAATGAACATTCTGAAGCATAAACCTGATAAACTTTTTCTGGCATGTCGATGCGGAAATATGCCCTGGGTTTAGGAGTAAAGTTTTTCCGGCAACCGGTAGATGTTGTCAGTATTATTATCAAGGTGAAAACAATTACTGATATTATATTTTTATTTTTATTTTTCTTTTTCATTTGTCTTGTCAGGCCTGGAAAAAGTTACCTGAATCTGTTTGATTCTTCTTGTGTCAACCGATTTTACGGTAAAAGTATAATGCTTGTATGAAAAAGACTCATTTTTTCGCGGCATTTCTCCTTTCATTTCAAGAATAAGACCGGCCAGCGTATCCGCTTCTCCTTTAATATCGTCAAAAATATCTTCTTTTTCATTCATTATTTTAATAAAATCGTTCAATAAAGTTTTACCCTCGACAAGGTAATTATTATTATCGATTTTTACATAAAATGAATCTTCCTGATCAGATTCATCAGTAATTTCACCTACAATTTCTTCAAGGATATCTTCAAGCGTTATTATGCCTGATGTGCCTCCATATTCGTCGATTACTATTGCCATGTGTATTTTATTGGTCTGGAACTCCCTGAGCAGGTCGCTTATTTTTTTTGTTTCAGGCACATAATACGGAGGCCTTATCAGTGATTGCCAGTTGAACGAATCGGGTTTTTCAAGATGGGGGAGAAGGTCTTTAATATAAAGAATACCCTTTATGTTATCGAGGTCGGAAATAAAAACAGGTATTCGTGAATAGCCTGATTCAATGATTAGTTTCAGAAGTTTGCGGTATGGTGTTTTAAGACGTGCACCTACTACATCAACTCTTGATGTCATTATTTCCCGCACATCGATATTGCCAAATTTCACAATACCTTTAAGAATATCTTTGTCTTCGGTTAGGTTCTTTTCAGTCAGCTCGAGCGCATCTGACAGTTCATCAATGGAGATATTCTTTCTATGCTGGGAAAATTTCTTATTAACCAGGGACGTTGACCGGATAAGTACCAGATTCAGGGGTCTGAGTATTTTTTCGGCAACGTTCAAAGGTGTGGCCATGAACCTGACAAATTTCAGGGCGTGCTTATTGGCATATACTTTAGGAAAAATCTCTCCAATAAAAACTATGATTGAAGTAATTACCAAAACCTGTATGATAAATCCCAGAACAGGGGCTTCTGTGAAGTCAAATAAAGCATTGGTGATAAATGCGGCCAAAATCACAATACCCACATTAATAAAATTGTTAGCAACCAAAATGGTAGCAAGCAGATGGTTGGGAATTTCAAGCAGTTTAAGCACCATCTGACATGCCCTTGACTTTGATTTTCGCAGGTTCTCGGTTTCAGCAGGAGTAAGCGAGAAAAAGGCAGCTTCAGCACCCGAAACCAGAGCGCTGCAAATCAATAACAGGATATTAACAAGGAAAGCTAAAATAACTCCTGCACTAATGGGTTTTGTATAAATCACCATCATGGAAAGAATAGCTTCCTGATAAGAATTCGTTTCCAATTCGGATATTGAGTTGGTTAATTCAATAATGTTAAAATGGCAGGTCGTCAGCTTCGTGACCTGGTTCGGGTATTGGTTCGGATTCGATCGGGTTTGCTGTTGTTGCAGAAGCAGGTGCCTGAGCTGATTGCGTATCTTCACGTTTGCCCAGTAATTGCAATACATCAGCTACTATTTCTGTGGAATACCTTTTATTGCCCTCTTTATCATCCCATGCACGTGTGCGTATTTTCCCCTCAATATATATCTGTGAGCCTTTTCTGACATATTTTTCAGCCACTTCAGCAAGCCCTCTCCATAATACCACAGTATGCCATTCGGTATTGGAGACCCTGTCTCCGTTTTTGTTTTTATATACTTCACTCGTGGCAACGCGCAAATTGCAAACCGGCGTGTTACTTTCAATATAACGCACTTCAGGATCATGTCCTACATGACCCACAAGTATTACTTTATTTACTGACATGGTTAACAGTTTTAATTTAACGGGTAAAAATACAAAAATTATTTATTTCATCGGTAGAACTCAAAATATCTGATTAACAATATAATACAGCACATTTCTCATGCAGCAAACTGGTTTTCAGATATTTTTCAGTTAATCTTGATACAGGAAATTGGTCAATTTTATTTTCAGGTATGCATAAATATTTTTCAGAAAGTGTAGCAGAAGACTTACTCATATCAATTTTGTAGAAAAAAACTTTAAGTATTTGATGCGTAAGTTTGTGTATAAATGGTTGTGAAATTGATTAAAATTTGTATTGAGTTTCACCAAGCAAATGATGCCATGCTTCAGTTTCATGCAGTTTTTCGGGGTAAATATAATGTGAAGTTTCAATGAGCGGAAATTCAAAAAGTGAGTTCCATATATCCTTTTGCTGGCGCTTATGAATGAATGTACTGCCCCTGTATGAAATATGCAGGTAATGAAAGTACCTTTCCCTGGTTTTTCCGTTAACCTTTTTAACCGGTAATTCATTTACCAGTCTGTATTTATATGCATAACAGCGCATATTCAAAGGGCATTGATTGCAAAGTGGATTACGGGGCAGACATATTAATGCTCCCAATTCCATCATTGCCTGATTATGTATGCCCGGTTTTTTATGGTTCAGTATTTCCTGAGCCTTCAGACGGAACAGTTTCTTCCCGGCTGCTGATGTTATCCCGGTTTTTATCCCATACAGGCGCGACAGCACCCTGAAAACATTACCGTCAACTACAGCCACGGGTATGTTAAATGCCATTGAGGCTATAGCTGCAGCAGTATATTCGCCGATTCCATTTAATGAAAGAAGTTCCTTATAGTCTGACGGGAAATTTCCGTTACAATCATTGGTTATGCGCCGGGCAGTAATATGTAGATTTCTGGCGCGTGAGTAATATCCTAACCCCTGCCAAAGTTTCAGCACATCTTCAATGGGCGCCTGAGCAAGTTGCTGAATGGCCGGATACTTTTCAATAAATTTATTATAATAGGATATACCCTGATTTATCCTTGTTTGTTGCAATATAATTTCAGAAAGCCATATCTTATATGCTGAAGGACTATTTCTCCAGGGAAGGTCTCTCTTATTTTCCTCATACCATTTTTCTATTATTTTAGCTATCTGTTTCAATGATTTTATAAAAAAATTAAAAAAAGTATTCAAAATTAATCTATTACTATTTTATTTATCCACAGAAATAATATATATTTGCAATTCTAAAAAATATATATTGTAAATTATTGATAATTAAAGATTTTAAACAATGACAAAAGCAGACATTGTAAACGAAATCTCGAAAAACACAGGGATTGAGAAAATTACTGTCCAGAAAACAGTAGAAGCTTTCATGGAAGCAGTTAAAGATTCCATGATACGTAACAAGAATGTTTACCTGAGAGGTTTTGGCAGTTTTGTGGTTAAAAAGAGGGCGAAGAAAACAGCTAGGAATATTTCGAAGAATACGACTATTATTATTCCTGCCCACTTCATACCTTCTTTTAAACCTGCCAAATCATTCGTTAACAAGGTAAAAGCTAATGTTAAATAATTATTTCTAAAATTTATTTCAGATGCCGAGCGGAAAGAAGCGCAAAAGACACAAGATGGCGACGCACAAGCGTAAAAAACGCCTGCGCAAAAACAGACACAAAAAGAAAAACAGATAGTTTTTTAAGATATCATTGTTATTAACATTGAATAAACCTAAAGACAATTCATAAACTTTAGGTTTATTCCTTTTTTTATGGGCGTACTATTATGTACTCATTTCAGGCGTTCATTTATTGTAATCAGGAGGAAAGGTGAGCAAAGAACTTATTATCGACGCAACTTCCAGTGATATAAATATTGCTCTCCTCGAAGATAAGAAGCTGGTTGAGCTTACCAAAGAAAAGAGCAACCTGCAGTTTGCCGTCGGCGATATTTACCTGGGGAGAGTAAGAAAACTTATGCCAGGGTTGAATGCAGCATTTGTTGATATCGGGTCAGAAAAGGATGCCTTTTTACATTACCTCGATCTTGGCCCTCAATTCAGGTCACTGCATAAATATCTCGATACCTGCCTGCACCGTAAGGGAAAAATACCATCGTTCCAGAAATTCAGACGGGAAAAGGATATAAATAAAGACGGTATAATTACCGATGTTATCACAGCCGGACAGACAGTAATGGTTCAGATTGCCAAAGAACCCATTTCTACAAAAGGCCCAAGGCTTACATCCGAAATATCTATCGCAGGCCGTAATCTGGTGCTTATTCCTTTTAGCGAAAAAGTATCGGTTTCCCAGAAAATAGAGTCGGTTGAAGAAAGAAACCGCCTGAAAGCACTGGTAAGTAGTATTAAACCTCCTAATTACGGCATAATTGTACGCACCGTTGCCGAAGGTAAAAAGGTTAAAGACCTTGATACTGAACTCAGAAACCTGATACGGAAATGGGAATCAGCCTTTGAAGGCGCCAGAGGAGTTAAACTTCCATACTTATTCATTAGCGAACTGAACCGCACTTCAGCGCTGCTCAGAGATATTCTGAATGTCAGCTTTAACAGCATTCATGTTAACAATGAAACTATATTAAGAGAGGTTAAAGATTTTATTTCCACTATAGCCCCCGAAAAAGAAAAAATTGTAAAGTATTATAACGGGAAAGTACCACTCTTTGAATATTTTGGTATTGAAAAGCAAATCAAAGCCTCTTTTGGCAAAACCGTATCATTTAAAAACGGCGCTTATTTAATTATAGAACATACAGAAGCCCTTCATGTTATTGATGTTAACAGCGGAAATCGTTCAAAAAACGCTTCTGATCAGGAAACTAATGCTTTTGAAACAAATTACGCAGCTGCTGAGGAAATAGCCAGACAACTCAGACTGCGTGATATGGGAGGCATTATTGTTATTGATTTCATTGATATGAAACAAAGCGATCACAAGCAGCAGATCAATGAGAGAATGAAACAGTTAATGGAAAAAGACAGGGCCAAACATAGCATTCTGCCACTCAGCAAATTTGGTCTGATGCAAATAACCAGGCAGCGCGTAAGGCCCGAAATGAATATTAACACAACCGAAAAGTGTCCTACCTGTCAGGGGACAGGACAAATATCACCCAGCATTCTTTTTGTTGATAAAATCGAAAACCACATTGCGTCAGTACTTGAAAAACAGAAATACAATAAGCTTATTTTAAAGGTACATTCTTATGTTGCTGCTTTTATTAATAAAGGTCTGTTTTCTGTTCGCCTTAAATGGAGGCTCAAATATAAATGTAAAATTAAGGTTATTCCCGTTTCTTCATACGATTTCCTTGAATATCACCTCTACGATAAAAACGGTGAAGAAATTGTCTTATAAAATTGTTGCTTATTAATTATTCAGCCAATTAAACAATTTTTCTGTTATTCTGTTAAGGTGTGAAATTATTTTTAATTTTAAACAATTCAATATAACAATAAATAATAACACAATGAAGAAAATATCTGCATTGTTTTTTTTGGCTGCCTTTTTTTTCATTAACGCCAACAGTCAGATTATTAATCCGGTTAAATGGTCAGTTTCAGTTGAACATGCTGAAGATGCCCATGTTTATCTTGTTTTCCAGGCATCTATAGACAAACCCTGGCATATGTATGGTACTAATATTGCTGAAGGAGGCCCCATCCCCTTATCAATTACCATTGAAGATAATAAATCACTGAAAATCACCGGGCCGCTTCAGCAGGTAACTCAGCCTGAAGTAACTGATGATCCTGTTTTTAACATGAAAGTAGAACTGCATACTGCCAGGGCGGTCTTCAGGCAAAAACTGCAAAGGCTTCAAACCGGCGGCGACATAACGGTTAAAGGTACTATCAGCTACATGACCTGCAACGATGCTCAGTGCATTTTAAATGATCACGATTTTGAGGTGGTGGTTAAAGCCTTGGTGAAAAGTACCATGGCAACAGATACTAAAGATGAAATGGCAGTGCAAAATGAACAAAAAAACGGTATGCTAAAAGTAGCATCAGCTGATTCTGTTGTTGGAGTTGACTCGTTGAAAACAATTACAACTTATACAAGACAAAGCACTCAAAAATCAGGGCTGATTAAAGCTTTTCTTATGGCTCTTTTGGCAGGACTTGGCGCATTGCTTACCCCATGTGTTTACCCTATGATACCTATGACAATCAGTTACTTCCTCAGAGGAAAAAAATCAAAGGGTAAAGCTGTTGCCGAAGCTTTGGTATTTGGCATATCAATTGTGCTGATTTATACCTTAATAGGCGTAATTGTTGCTTTACTAAAAAATCCGAATGCTGTCAGCACATTTATTAGTCACTGGATTCCTAACCTGTTGTTTGCATTGATTTTTATAGCGCTCGCCGCATCGTTTTTTGGCATGTATGAATTGATAATTCCCGGAAATTTTGTCGGTAAAATCGATCAGCAGGCCGACAAAGGCGGTTTTATCGGCGCATTTTTTATGGCACTGGCTATGGTTATCCTGTCATTTTCATGCACTGGGCCTATTGTAGCTTCGCTTTTAATAGCAGCTGCACAGGGCGCTGTTTTACAGCCTGTTGTTGGCATGCTGGGTTTTTCAGTAGCCTTTGCATTACCTTTTACTCTTTTTGCCATATTTCCATCATGGCTACAGCAATTGCCCAAATCAGGAGGTTGGCTTAATACCGTTAAGGTATTTTTTGCCTTTATTATGCTGGCATTCTCCTTGTATTTTCTCAGTAAAATTGACCAGTCTTATCATTTGAATATTCTGTCAAGAGAGTTGTTTTTAATTATCTGGATAGTGCTTTTTGTTTTATTAGGAGTCTATCTGTTGGGTAAAATAAAATTTGCGTATGATAGTGAACTTGTTCATATCAGTATGTTACGCCTGATTATTGTTACAGCAGTTTTTTCATTTGCTTTATATCTGTTTACAGGTTTTTTGGGAAATGACCTGAAAACTATTTCGGCAATAATTCCTCCGGCGACGGAACGACATTATAAATCTGAAACAGGCCGGTTTACTGATATTCCAGAGGATGATTTCCAACAGGCATTATGCAATGAGCCAAAATATGGCAACCTGTTTGAACTTCCCCACGGACTTCATGGTTATTTCGACTTTGATGAAGCAATGAGCTGTGCGCGCGAAAAGAATAAACCTGTACTTATAGATTTTATCGGCCATTCTTGCTCCAATTGTAAAAAAATGTATCATCAGGTTTGGTCTGACCCGGCAGTACTGGAAAAACTGAAAAATAATTTCATAATCGTTGCGCTATACACCGATGACAAAACAAAACTACCTGAAAATGAATGGATAACTTCATTAAATGACGGTAAAGTTAAAAATACCATTGGCAAGAAAAACCTTGATTTTCAAATAACGAGGTTTAATTCAAATGCCCTGCCGTTATATGCAATCCTTGATGCTGAGGGTAATAATCTGACCACTGCTTACTATACCTATAACCCTGATATAAACAGGTTCATTAACTGGCTGGATGAAGGTCTAAATAATTATAAGAATAAGAAATAAAAATGAAAATATTTCTTGTATTATTTATCTTATGTGCCAGATAACCCAATAGCTCATTTATTTTTCTTCCTGTTTCAGCATCTTTTATTTCAATAACATTTTTCAGCAATGATTACCAAAGATGATTTTTTGTTTTCAACATGCAATTTAGCATTCTTATCATTTGTTCGTCTGAAAAGAAGCAACGGCATGCCAGCGGGCTCAATGACATGTAATTATTTGTTGTCGGAGTATAATAATTACTGTTGGCATCAGTACCTGTGCCGGTATACTGACAGTTTGCAGCAACTTTTCCTGTTAAACCCGGGTCGGCAGGAGTATCGCAGCATAAGTCACCTGCAATACTGCAGTTCGAACGATTTACCAGTTCATTGCCAAAAGTCGTTTCATGGGTGTGATACAAATTAAAGAAATGGCCTATTTGTTCAGCAATAAATGCTTCGTTCAGACAGCTTTTATTAATTAATATCACATCTTTTGATTTGGACGGATAATAAGTATAGCCGCATATTTGCTGCTCTGCTGCATCATAAAGTTCGGAAACAAAATAAATGTTTATAGTATTTGCGGTATAATTCTGGGCAATGAGATATTTCTCATTTGTAGTCATGTGGATTATATCAAAGTGGTAGTTATCAATATAGTTGACAGAAGCAAGAGCAAATGTAACCTTCACTTTGTCAAGTAACTGGTTTAATAGTGTCACAGAGGCATTGACGGTTGCCAGGTTTACATCTGTCTGTCCCTGGTTATTCTTTGTTATGTAAACGGTAATATGAATCGTACGGTTCAACTGGACAATTTGTGACACACTGTCAACAAAAGTGTTTTCAAAATTTTTTTGTCCCTGGTCAACAGTAGTTCCGCAGGGATATTGCTGCGCCCTGATCGGGAAAAAGGAAATTATGATTGTTACGATAGAAAAAACTACTGTAAATACATCTTTTTTCATCATATTAAAAATCATTTTTCTTGGCATTATGTTATTTCTCATCGAAAATTTCATCTTCTTCCTGTTGTCCAATAGTTCCTATTATTCTGAATTCGGTACGCCTGTTTTTTTCACGGCCTTCGGGATTATCTGAACCATCAGGCAGGAAATTTGGAGCAACGGGTACCAGCGCGCCATATCCTTTTGCCACAAGCCGGTCAGATGAAATGCCTTTGCTGATCAGATATTTTACTACGTTATTAGCTCTTTGCTGCGATAAATTCATATTATATTCATAATCACCTATACTATCAGTATGAGCGCTGATTTCAATAATGAATTCAGGAGCTTCCTTCATTAAAACAAGCAGCGTGGTATCAAGTACATTTCTTGACCGTTCGCTCAGTTCAGCACTATTGAATTCATAATAAATATTCTCCAGAACAACAGGTTTATCAGTCAGCACATTTACCCAGATAGGAGGCATTTCAATAGTATCTGAAAAATTAAAGTTTTCTGTTGACATATACATTTCGCTTTCAAAATACTGAAAGCCTTCCATTTTAAACTGATAATCCTGATCTGGGAAAAGGCTGAAAAAGAATACACCATCATCGCCGGTGGTATAGCGTTCCATAAATACATATTCACCGGTTTCCTTGTCTTTTAAATACAAGGCTATGGTTGCATCTTTCAGTGGTTTTATTTCGGCTGATGGATTCATAAAATCAAAGTTGGAAAGGTCACGCTTGCGACCATATTTGTCCTTTTCAAAGGGATAGATGGTACCTTTTACAGTAATAATAATGAACTCGTTCCATCTGTAATAGTACAAATCATCGCAGCAGGTTTCATTATTGATTGAAACACTTCCGGGCCGGTTAGAAGCAAAGAATCCGTCTTCGCCCGTTCTGCTCCTTGTGAAATAAAGGTCATCATAACTGGTATTAATGGGATAGCCTATGTTACTTACACGCATCCATTTGTTTCTTTCACCAAAAGCGCTGAAGATATCCAACCCGCCGATTCCGGGGAGGCCATTTGAACTGAAATAGAGCGTGCGTGATGTAAGATGGTAGAAAGGTGTCATTTCATCAGCTACTGTATTTATTTTACTGCCAAGGTTTCTTGGCTTACTATAAAGGTTGCGCTTATCATCCCACACTGTATACCAGATGTCAAGGCCACCACGGCCTTCAGGCCTGTCAGAAACAAAGTAAATAATTTCACGGTTTGTTCTGGCTGTGCGCCCAAGTGCAGGCTGTGTTGCTGTATAGTTCGGATCATTAATGGCGGGGGGCAGCGGAATGGGTTTTTGCCAGATGCCGTCTTTCAGAAAGCTCACATATATTCCGCAGATAACGTTGCCCTGCCAGTTTTTGGCACAACGGGTAAAATAAAACCTTTTACCATCACGTGACAAGGCGCCGTTACATGTTTCAACACCCGGTATGTTAATAGGTTCAGGTATTAATTTTCCGCCCTGCCAGTCGAGATCTTTTCTTGTAGCCATATAATACTGTCGTACAGGAATTCCGGTATCGGCATTTGCATCGGTAAAAAATACCAGCGAATCAACCCTTAGCGAAGCATATAAAAACAGGGTGTCATTAACCGGAACTGGAGACTGTTCAATATGAGGTCCGTTGATTGATGAGTTCAGCCGTTCAATAGTAACATTGAGCGGATTGCTGATGATACTTTTGGCCGAGTCGCAACCTTCTATTGCACTTTTTATTAAACGTCCATAATATTTTTCATCCTTATCACCTTTGATTGTCCGCTTAAACCTGTTAAATTCCTTGATAGCATCATCATAATAACCGGTTGATTTAAGCATCTGTGCATAATAGAATTGTGCCAGCGGATACTTTCGCCCTGCTTTTTTCGACACCTGATGATACAGGTCTTTTGCCTTTTCATAATTTCTTGCCATGCGTTGCAGTTCAGCCAGCTTGTAGTTTACCTTCATATTATTATCCCTGATCTGATAGTATCTTTCATAAAAATAAATGGCCGAATATAAGTCGCCTCTCAGCGCTGCATTTTTCCCGAACTTTAATAACTGCCCCGCTGTTAGCTGGTCAACATTGGTAATTTGTGCCCTGCCCGTATTAACAAAAATACAGGCTAACAGGATGATTCTGGATATAAAACTAAAATCTTTCACAGGGTATGGAATAACTATTTAAAACAGTACTGATACTTTTATAAATTATTGATATTTCGAAAGCACCGTTGTAATTGGTTGCCTTACTGAGCGCCGAAACATTAAGGTCATAACATAATGCAACATCAAATCGGGCCACATTTACGCCTGCCATCAGAGCTAAAGCATCGGCATTGGTCAGAAATCCTGAACGGAAATATATGCCGGCAAACAGTTCCTTTACCCTCGATTTATTTCCAAAGGCTTTGAAACCTGCATGAGTCCCTATTATAGTTTCACGCGATTTCTTATGATTCATCAACAGAAGCTGAGGTTGTAAATACAATTCATCGCTTATTTTTACCTTAATATTTCCATGCAGGGTAATTCGTATGGGCAAACGCTGATTGTCATCAAAAAACGATTCTTTGGGATTATTAAGGTGTGCAAAGGCTAACCCAACTTCAGGCTCAAAAATTTTTATCTTTCTTTGCCAGAGAAAACCAAAGTTAATGTCAGGTGTGGCAATACGCTCGCCCATATTGGTTTCATTGGTGGGAAGCTGACTGTCAAACCCCCCGATGGAATGATTATATTGCGAAGGAAGTGTAACTTTGCTCATATCAAGAGATTTGAAAACATAACCAACCTGAATGCCCGCATAGATAAAATTCCGGTTGATGTACTTCCTGTATGAAAATGAACCGTATATTTTATTTACAGACAAAGCCAGCGCCCCCGACTCATCATTGATAAAAATCCCTCCGATACTGAAATCCTGGTTCAGCAGATAAATTTTTTTGTCGCCTGATACTGTGGCCGTTACAAATGGCAATTGCAGCGCATTCCACTGATTACGGTAATTCAATGCTACACGCCAGTCACCGTAAAAATTCCCTGTATTGGCCGGATTAAGGTATAAAGGGCAGGAATTGAACATGGTAAAATGTATGTCCTGTGCATCAATGTGCAAACTAAAAAAATTTACCAACAGGATTACTAAAAAAATCTTTTTAATAAAATCCCGGTAATTTTTTTGAATCATAAGCAATGAATGTAATTTAGAAATTTATCCGTTAATTTACATTATTTTTAATATGATATAACATAAAATTGTTGACAACTATTAAAATTGAATACCGGTATATTTCATATTATTACTTTAAAGTAATAATTTTATTAAGATTTTCGCCCTGATTATGAAAAATAAAACTTTTTTACTACCGTTAATAACTTTTCTTTTTCTATCAAATTATCAATTGCTGGCTCAGGTTCATGCCGATTTCACAGCCAATCCGTCAGCTGGCTGCTCTCCGCTT
>JAJUGM010000026.1 GCA_029268165.1 Bacteroidota bacterium | reverse complement strand
GAAGAAAAGTAGCAGAACAACTGATTTCAGAAGGTTATTATATTGAAAAATCATTAATTTAGGATGTTATGGCAAATATTACTCAGATGATAACAAAACTAAAACTTATTCTGTTTTTAATATGAAATTAAACCAACAAATTATTAAATTTGTTTTATTAAATGAAAATACAAACTATCTTTGCATTATATGAATAATGATAAACAAGATTTAATTACAGAATTAAAAAACAAAATAAAGACTATAATAGATTTATACGAAAACCAAAAAAACATAAACAAAGAATTAGAGAAAAGAAACGGAGAATTACAGGAGGAGCTCAATCTGTTGAAAAATAAGATGAGTGATATAGAAGAGAGGTATGAAAACCTCAGGTTGGCCAAAGCACTTGTTTCTTCTGATAATGAAACTGCGCATGAGGCCAGGATTAAAGTAAACAGAATTGTGCGGGAAATTGACAAATGTATTGCTCTTTTAAACAGATAGATATTAAATAATGGATGACAAGCTATCAATAAAAGTAAATATTGCTGACAGGTATTATCCATTAAAAATTGAAAGTAAGGATGAAGAAAGAATACGAAAAGCAGCCAGGTTAATCAATGAGAAAGTAGCGCAATACAAACAGCGTTATCTTGACAAAGACACACAGGATTTTCTGGCCATGGCTGCTCTTCAGTATGTTTCAAAAGTTCTGGAACTTGAAGAAAGGTTTGATATGAATCAAATCGATCAGCAGATTAAAGAACTTTCTCAGGAACTTGAAGAATATATAAAAGGAGAGTAATATACGTTCTTTAAAATATAAAAGCATAGCCCGCATAATTTCTTCCTAATGCTGTGAAACTCAACACTACAAAAATTGGAGTGTGACTCAGTTTAATCAGAGCAGGCCATAATCCCGGCCTGGCCGGGAATTCCGAGAATTCGGGACGATGGATCCTCGACCTAAATTGGCGCCTCCACCCGTGTCAAAATGGGGTTTTATCAACATTTGAAGAAAGTTATGCGGGTTTTTTTTTAAAATAATTTAATGATATGAAACCCACATGTTACCTTAGTCAACTGAAAAGATAATGGTCATGAGGGTTCCATACGACTCTATAAAATATAAATTAACGTATGAAAACAATAATATTAGCAGGAGTATTTACCTTACCTGTTTTGCTTGCAGGTATTACGGCATTTCTGGCAGGTGGTGTCCTGTCATATTTTTTCTGGAATCTGGCCTTGAAGAAAAAGAGACAAAGAATCATTCAGGATGCTGAAAATGAATCAGAAGTAATCAAAAGAGATAAAATATTGCAGGCAAAAGAAAAATTTCTGCAGCTTAAATCGGAACATGAAAAATATGTCAACGAACGCAACAGCAAATTAAACTTTACCGAATCGAGGCTTAAGCAAAAGGAAACAATGTTATCCCAGAAATGGGAGGAAATGCAACGGGCTAAAAATGAGGTTGATGCAATACGTGAGAACCTGAATGCCCAGTTATTGCTTGTTGACCGAAAAACTGAGGAGCTTGAAAAGCTGCACAAACACGAGGTTGAGAAACTCGAAGCTATTTCAGGCTTATCGGCCGAAGAAGCCAAAAATCAGCTGATAGAATCATTGAAGGAGGAGGCCAAAAGCCAGGCCATTTCATATATCAATGAGATTATGGATGAGGCCAAGATGACTGCCGGCCGCGAAGCTAAAAAAATCATCATTGAAACCATTCAGCGGGTTGCCTCAGAAACGGCAATTGAGAACTCAGTTACCGTGTTTAATATCGAGAGTGATGAAATCAAAGGCCGTATTATCGGGCGTGAGGGGAGGAATATTCGTGCACTCGAAGCAGCCACAGGCGTTGAAATAGTAGTTGACGATACCCCTGATTCCATTCTGCTTTCGGCATTTGATCCTGTACGGCGCGAAGTAGCACGCCTTGCACTTCATCAGCTTGTTACCGACGGCCGCATTCATCCGGCACGCATTGAAGAGATTGTTGAAAAAGTTAAAAAGCAAATTGAGGAAGAAATTGTTGAAGTGGGTAAAAGAACCGCCATTGACTTAGGTATTCATGGCCTGCATCCCGAATTAATTCGCCTTGTTGGTAAAATGAAATACAGGTCATCGTATGGGCAGAATTTATTGCAACATTCACGTGAAGTAGCCAACCTTTGTGCCATAATGGCTTCGGAATTAGGCCTGAATCCTAAAATTGCCAAAAGGGCAGGATTACTGCATGATGTTGGCAAAGTACCTGATGATGAGCCTGAACTGCCTCATGCAATACTTGGTATGAAACTGGCGGAAAAATACAAGGAAAAGCCTGAAGTAATTAATGCCATTGGTTCACATCATGACGAGGTTGAAATGACAAGCCTTATTTCGCCTATCGTGCAGGTATGTGATGCAATCTCAGGTGCAAGGCCGGGCGCAAGGCGTGAAGTAGTTGAGTCATACATAAAACGCTTAAAGGATCTTGAGGCTCTGGCACTCTCATACCAGGGTGTTACAAAGACCTACGCCATTCAGGCAGGGAGAGAACTCAGGGTTATTGTCGGAAGCGATAAAGTAAGTGATAAAGAGGCTGATGGCCTGGCTACCGAAATTGCCAAAAAAATTCAGGATGAAATGACCTATCCCGGTCAGGTTAAAATAACGGTAATCCGCGAAACACGGGCAGTAAGCTATGCAAAATAACAGCGCAGCAATAACTAAGTCATTACGGTTTCAAGTAACTCTTTGAGCCCCGATATTTTTTCAGGGGCTCCTATTTTTTCATAAGATAGTATCAGATTGTTAATCAGGCGTATAATAATATCACGGTTTGAACATGGCACGTAAAATGATTTCTGCGGCTTGAGCTGTTGTTGAGTAAGGAAATAGTCAATTTCCCGCCTTCCCAAAACAGCACCATTGTTATAGGGATTAATGTAAAACAAAATATTATTTTCTTCATTATCAGTGTCGGTAATACTTAATTCATTTTTATAGGCAAGAATGAAGTTTTTGGGCAGGTTCACTCCGTATATCGGAAGTCCCAGTTTGTAAGATACAGCAAGATAAATAATTGCCAGTGAAATAGGATTGCCTTTCCGGGTTTCTATGACTTTGTTCAGGTAGCAATTTTGCGGCGAATAGAAATCAGCAGTATTGCGCGAAAAGTGATGAATATCAAAAATGAAATAATTCAGAATCCTAACTTTTTCGAGCGCAGTAAGATTATCGTTAAGTTCAAGCCAGATATCTTTTCTGATTTTTTCAATTTCGTTACTGATTTTTTCAAATTTGATATCAGGATATTGGAATTGTGCAACAAAGAAGGCCCCTTCAAGTATATATTCTGCGCCGGTTTTTATCCAGCCCAGCAAATGCTGCTTTGCAGTGTTAAACTGAATTTGCTGGATAATATCCTCGAGGCGTTCCTGAATTTTTTCATCAAGGGTATTTTCCCATGCTTTTTCAAGTTCAGGAATAGCCTCAATGCCTTTTTTTAATAAAGTATCCGAAATAACCTCAGCTACTTCTCTGTCCGGATCATCCAACAGGGCAATAATTGCTTTCAGTTCTTTATTATCCATTTTGTTTTAGCTTTCATTGCTTCTATCCAAATTTAGAACTTTTATTATTCATTTTATTTAAAGTTTATGAAATTTTATCATTAATATCTGTAAAGTTTTTTTATTTTTGATTAAAACTAAACCGTATGATTCAAAGGGTGCAGTCGATATATCTTTTTCTTGTTGTTGTCCTGATGTCGTTTATGATTATCTGGCCTTATGCAGAGATTGCCTTAAAGGACGGACAAGTTGTGATATTTTACAGTTATGCCGTAAAGCAATACCTGACTGAGGAAAGCACAGAATTACTAATTCGTTCAATCCCTGTGCTTATTATGGTTCTGCTCATTGCTTTCATCAGCTTTATGAATATTTTTCAGTTTAACCGCCGTATTATTCAGATGCGGGTTTGCGTGCTTAATGCTTTATTGATGATTGGTTTGTTAATACTGATGTTTTATTATTATTTTGTCATTAAAAGATCACTACAGGTTGAAACACATGCATTAAAACTGCCATTTATAATTCCGGTTGTTTCAATAATTTTTACATTACTTGCCTACCGTGGTATTCATCGCGATGAGATGTTGGTCAGGTCGTATGACCGGTTACGTTAAGTTCAGATAATCTCCATATTATCCTGGTCGGTTATCTTTTCGCAATAGTAACATTTCAGCTTAACCTCATTTTTTGATACCACTTTAAATCGGGTTATAATTCTTTCGCTGTTGGTAATACATTTCGGATTCATGCATTTCACAATGCCAATAATATCATCAGGTATTTCAACCACCTTCTTTTCAATTACTTTATAGTTTTTAATGATATTTAATTTTGCCTGTGGCGCAACCAGGGCAATTTTGTTAATATCCTTGTCAGGGAAGAAAATTTCTGAAAGCTTCACTATGGCTTTTTTCCCCAGTTTTTTGCTTTGCAGGTTACTGCCCAGTGTCATCTGATTGTCAATTTTATCAAGACCAAGTATGGCAATAACTTTAAACAATGCTTTTGGCGGAATATGGTCAATCACTGTTCCGTTTTCAATAGCACTTACTTCTAATATTTTATCTTTCATAATATAAATGGATTTACTGCAGATCAAAGTCAATTCAATCCTAAAATCAGGCTGATGATGGCTTGCCTGATATAAACACCATTCAATGCCTGGGCAAAATAATAAGCTTTGGGACTCTGATCGACATCCTGGTCAATTTCGTTTACACGGGGCAAGGGATGCAGAATCCTGAGATTTTCCTTGGTGTTTACAAGCATTTTGTTTTTTAGGACATAGGCATTTTTAGTCCTTTCATATTCAATAAGGTCAGAAAAGCGTTCTTTCTGAACCCGTGTCATATAAATAATATCAGCTTCTGAAATAATATCGGTAAAATCTTTATGCTCATAAAAGCGCAGACCTACCGAGCGCAGGTGAATCTTATATTCTTCGGGCATTTTAAGTTCATCGGGAGAAATGAAATGAAAGGTAGCATTGAATTGTGACATAGCCATGAGCAATGAATGAACGGTTCGCCCGTATTTCATATCCCCGACCATAAAAATAGTTAGGTTGTCAAGTTTCCCCTGTGTTTTCCTTATGGAGTAGAGGTCGAGTAATGTTTGTGTAGGGTGCTGATTGGCTCCGTCGCCCGCATTGATCACAGGCACAGTTGCAATTTCACTAGCAAAGCGGGCACTGCCTTCAAGCGGATGCCGCATAACAATAAGGTCGCAGTAATTGCTCACAATTTTAATGGTATCATATAATGATTCGCCTTTGGTTACGCTTGTCGACGACGAATCGCTGAAACCAATCACTTTACCCCCCATTTTGTTTACTGCGCTCTCAAAACTCAGCCTTGTACGGGTTGAAGGCTCAAAAAACAACGTAGCCACTACTTTTCCTTTGAGGATATCCTTTACAGGATGGCGTTCATATTCTTCAGCCAGGTCAAGGATTTTCAGGTAATCACTTTTACTGAAATCGGTGATTGAAACCAGACTTTTATTTTTCATCCGTATATAATTTTTTATGCATTTATGAATAGTTTATGTTACATTCTCATGAATATTGCTGATCTGAAGTCCTTTGGTTAATATCAGCCTGTTATTAAGCTTTTCAAAATTGTTTTTATTCACCTTTACGGTAACCGAACAAGTTTCATCAAACTTCTGTTCTGTTATAAGCGCTGATTCTTCCTTTAGCAATTTCATTACATGGTTGTAACCGTCATAAGGAAAGGTAAGATTAAAGCAGATGTCAGCGGTTTTATCAATTATGTGGGCAGCAGAAAGCATTTGCATTGTTGCTTCCCTGTATGCGTTCATTAATCCTGCGGTGCCAAGCAATTGCCCGCCGAAATACCTAACAACTGCAATTAAAATATAAGTGAGGTTATGAGCAATAATCTGGTTATAAATTGGTTTACCTGCTGTGCCCGATGGTTCGCCATCATCATTCATACGGTAAGCATGATTTTTATATCCCAGCCGGTAGGCATAACAAATATGTTTTGCGCTGTGATGCTTCTTACGAAGGTTATCAAGGATGTGCTTTATTTCAATGTCGGTTCTCACAGGAAATCCGTAAGCCAGGAATCTGCTTCCCTTTTCCTTGTATTGGCCTTCAGCGTTTGCAGCAATAGTTTTATATGTATATGCCACAGATTGACAGGTAATTATATGATAAAAAAAACAGGTTCATTGCTGAACCTGTTTTTTTAAAATTTAAGTTTCTTTTCAATTTCTTCAATTTGTGTTCTGAACTGCTTGTCGGTTTCAATAAGATTATTGACTGTTTTACAGGCATGTAGCACAGTTGCATGGTCCTTTCCGCCTATTTGCACTCCTATTGTCGCCAGCGATGATTTGGTAAGATTTTTGGAAAAATACATGGCAACCTGCCTTGCCTGGACAATTTCACGTTTGCGGGTTTTCGACTGTAATGAATCAACCGGAACATCAAAGTAATTGCACACTACTTTCTGGATATAATCGATAGATACTTCGCGTTTTGTATTTTTTATAAGCTTATCAATCATCTCTTTTGCTAGGCTGAGCGTTATTTCCTTTTTATTCAGGGTGCTCTGAGCCAGCAAAGAAATCAGTGCCCCTTCGAGCTCGCGCACATTATCGGTAATATGTGTGGCAATATATTCAATTACTTCGGGCGGCAAAATGATACCATCTTTATAAATTTTTTGTTTCAGAATAGCTACACGGGTTTCAAAATCAGGTATTTGCAGGTCGGCTGAAAGCCCCCATTTGAAACGGCTTAAAAGCCGCTGTTCAAGGCCCTGCAATTCAACCGGCGGTTTGTCACATGTAAGGATAAGCTGTTTGCCCGACTGATGCAGGTGATTGAATATATGAAAGAAAATATCCTGTGTTTTTTCTTTTCCGGCAAATTCAT
This sequence comes from Bacteroidota bacterium, assembly GCA_029268165.1. Classification (GTDB taxonomy): domain Bacteria; phylum Bacteroidota; class Bacteroidia; order Bacteroidales; family UBA10428; genus UBA5072. The sequence continues at coordinate 8,612 of JAJUGM010000026.1, read as the reverse complement.
GCACATCATCAATAATAAGCACATCAATCATCTGGTAAAAATGCAGGAAATCATTCTTGGTATTATTACGTATAGCTTCAACAAACTGGGTTTGAAAGCGGTTAGCCGGAACATAGAGCACCGTTTTATCGGGGAATCTTTCTTTTATTTCAATACCTATTGCCTGAGCCAGATGTGTTTTGCCAAGCCCTGACTCACCATAGATGAGTAATGGATTAAATGCGGTGCCTCCTGGATTATTGGCCACAGCAAAACCCGCTGAACGGGCTAACCGATTGCATTCGCCTTCTACAAAATTACTGAACGAATATTCAGGATTCAACCGGGGATCAATATTCATCTTTTTTATACCCGGTATAATGAACGGGTTTTTAATAATATTCTCCTCGGTGCTTAAGGGAACGTTAACCGGATTGTTTTTAATCTCAACCTGGTTTTTCGCCGGAAGTTTTACCGTATAGGGACGGTTATTTGAAAAACCAGGGTTCTCCATTACAATGCTATATTCCAGCTTGGCATCATATCCCAGTTCCTTCCGGAGTGTCTTACTGATAATGTCAATGTATTTCTCCTCAAGATACTCATAAAAAAAAGGGCTCGGTACCTGAATGGTAAGTATTTTGTTTTCTAATTTCAATGGTACAATGGGTTCAAACCAAGTCCTAAAACTTATTGAAGGAACATTGTCTTTAATAACTTTCAGGCAATTATTCCATAATTCTTTGTGCATACTTTATATCATTTAGCTTTAGGTTAATTTAAATTTTATTATTGAATTTTTTTTTTATAGCAATATTGTTAAAAAAATCAAAAAAAAAAAATCATTTTTCACTTGATTTTTTTTAAAACAGTATATTGAATTTTATCTCAATATTTTAAAATTTAAAAAATTTTTTATTTATTTATAATATTGAAAATCTGGCAAATAAATTAATTTTTTCTTTAAAAAATTGTTAACTAATTCTTTACTTATTATTACCTAAATAATCAATTAATGCTTTTGATAATTGTTATTTAGAATTAATTTAAATAACAGAAACCTGTATTTTTTAATGTTGTTAATAACTTCGAAATATTTTATCTGTTTCAAAATGTTCATGAAAATATGTGAAAAAATTATTAACTTATAGTAATTTTTGAAATTATCTGACTACAAAAAGAAAAATATCTTTTCAAATAATAAATAAGAATGGGATCACATTATTCAGGAAATGAAATCAACGAATTGCAAAATGAAGTTGTTCTTGCAATTGCACAATCTGTAGCTTCAGTAACGTCACTTGATGATTTTTTCAAAACTGTCCATACATATATTTTACGCCTTTTACCTGAAAGCAAGCTTAATGTTTTTCTTTTTGAAAATGGCGGTCTTCACTATGGCTATTGTTCAGACATTCAGGAATTTTCTGACTGTACGAAACAGTATGAGAAAGGTATTTGCGAGTATGTCATTAATACCGGAAAACCGGTTGTACTGGATAAAGCCAAATATCAGCAATTATTTTACGAAAACCATTGGACTGAAAATGGCATACCGCCCGCATATTGGGCAGGCGTTCCTTTAAGGGCAAATAATGCAGATGTAGGAGTTATGTCAGTATTCACACATCATAATAAGCCCGAGCTGACTTTGCAAATATTTAATATCATTGTTTTAATAGCCAGTCATATTGCAGTGGCCATAAACAAAAAGTCTCTTGAGGAACAACTGGCACAATACAATGACTTTGTAAATTCATTAATGGAAAGTTTCCCTGATTTAATTTACCTGAAAGATAAGGAAAGCAGGTTTATCAGAATCAGTAATGCTTTTGCAAGAAGGCTGTGCCTCAATAATGCTGATGAAATTATCGGAAAAACCGATTTCGATATCTATAATGAAACGCACGCAAGAGAGGCTTTTGAGGATGAACAACAGATCATGAGGACCGGGATGCCGATTATCGGCAAAGAAGAATTAGAAATATGGCCCGATGGCAAAAGAAGATGGTCATATACCACCAAAATGCCCTGGCATAATGCTAAAGGTGTGACAATGGGTACTTTCGGCATTTCAACCGATATAACCCGTCTGAAAAGCATTGAGGAGAATCTGCGCAAAAATCAGAGTGTACTGGAAAATATACTGAATGCCATTCCGCAGTCGGTTTTCTGGAAAAATACAGATAGTATTTACCTGGGGTGCAACAGCGTTTTTGCAAAGGCCGCCGGCTTTGACAATCCTTCTGAAATAATAGGTAAATCAGATTATGACTTGCCGTGGACTCCTAATGAAGTGGAAACATACAGAGCTTCTGATGCTGAAATAATAAAAACCGGGCAATCCTTAATGCATATTGTTGAAACCATGCAGAAAGCTGACGGGCAAAGGATATGGATTGAAACCAGTAAAATTCCCCTTAAAGATGAAAACGGGAAAGTATATGGTATTCTAGGCGTTTATGATGATATCACCCTGAGAAAGAATGCTGAGGAAGAGCTTCAGGAAAACAGGCGAAAACTTGCTGAAACCATTAAAATGCTCCAGCTTGTTATTGATACCATACCTGTCAGAGTATTCTGGAAAACAAAAGAAAGTGTATTTATGGGATGTAATAAACTTTTTGCTGCCGATGCCGGATTGGATTCTCCGGAAAAACTCATTGGAAAGACCGACTTTGATATGACATGGGTAGAACAGGCAACTCAGTATGTTGCTGACGACCGGCAGGTTATTGAATCAGGGATTCCAAAACTTAATTTCGAAGAAAGACAAACTACGCCAAAAGGCGACCAGATATGGCTGAGAACAAGTAAAGTGCCACTCAGAAACCTTGATAATGAGATTATAGGCGTGCTGGGCACTTATGACGACATAACGCCTTTAAAGGAAAAAGAAGAAAAACTGCAAGCTATAAACGCCGAACTGGAAAGGTTTTCCTATACCGTCTCGCATGACCTGCGAAGCCCGCTCTTTACCATTAAAGGTTTTATCGGGTTGCTTGAGGAAGATATTGCCTCAGGAAATTTCGAAAGCGTTCATGAAAATATAGTTAAAATCAATACTGCAGCTGACAAAATGACCCATTTGCTTAATAACCTGCTTGAATTATCGCGGGTAGGCAGGTTTACCAATCCTTTTATTCCCGTTAACATGGATAAGATTGTAAATGACGCGCTGGAATCAGTCTCAGGCATCATAAATGAAAGAAAAGTAAAATTAATTTTACCTGAAAAAATGCCACGTATTCATGCCGACCCGCAAAGAATGGCCGAGGTATGGCAGAACCTTATTGAAAATGCCGTAAAATTTATGGGTAATCAATCTGATCCGTTGATTGAAATTGGTTATTCAACCTGTGAAAAAGAAATTGAATTTTTCATCAGGGATAATGGCATTGGTATTGATCCTAAATATCATGAAACAATTTTCGGTTTGTTTAATAAGCTTGACAACAAATCAGAAGGAACCGGCTTTGGATTAGCGCTTGTTAAACGTATTATTGAAGTACACGGAGGTACTATCAGGGTTGAATCTGAAGGCAGAGGCAAAGGATGTACCTTTAAATTTAAACTTCCGTTAAAAAAACAGAATAAATAATTTTTGCCATGAAAGGTGAACCAGTCTCCATATTGCTCGTAGAGGACAATATTGACCATGCGCATCTGGTAATGCGTAAATTCAAATTGTTTAAAATCGCAAATAAGATTACTCATCTTGAAGATGGCGAGGCTGCATTGGAATACCTCGCCAGGTCAAAATCGGAGCACCGTTTTCCGCACCTGATTTTGCTTGACCTGAGGCTTCCGAAAATTGACGGGCTTGAGGTTCTGCGTGAAATAAAGACCAATCCCGACCTGATGGAAATTCCCGTTGTCATTCTTACTACCTCTGACGCTGAAACTGATATTGCCAGAGCTTATCATTTGCATGCAAACAGTTATTTGGTTAAACCTGTTGATTTCGACAAGTTTACCGAGCTGATGGATTTGCTTGGATTCTACTGGATTTGCTGGAATAAGAACCCTTTTCATGCTTGATATTTATTTTTTTGCTTTATGAATCCGACCCGCAAGGTGTTGATTATTGACGATGAAGAGGACCATGTAATTCTCATTGCAAGGATATTGGAAAAGTCCGGAGGTTATAACATACATTCTGTAGCAACCCTGGAACAGACATTTGCATTACTGAAAAAAATAAAACCCGATATCATTCTGGCTGATTTCAAACTTCCTGACGGTGATGCACGTTCGGTGATCACAGAATGTGCACAAAATATGCCGGTTATCGTTATGACCAGTTACGGAAATGAACAACTGGCAGTGGAAATGATAAAAGCCGGAGCCCTTGATTATCTGGTAAAAACACCGGAAAATTTCAATAATATCGGTTGGTTTATTGAAAGATCATTGAGGGAATGGCAAACACTAAGTGAAAGAAAAAAAGCAGAGAAAGCCCTTCAGCGGACAAATGAACAACTGTCGAAGGTAAATAAAGAGCTGATGCACACTATTGAGGAACTGAAAATTTCACGCGAAAAAGCCATAGAAAGCGACCGCTTAAAATCAGCATTCCTGGCTAATATGTCGCATGAAATACGCACACCGATGAACGGAATCCTTGGCTTTGCCAATCTGTTATCCGATAAGGACTTGTCAGAAGAGGAAAAAAACAGTTATCTTGAAATTATTAATAATTGTGCCAATCAATTGCTGGTAATACTTGATGACCTGATTGATCTGGCTAAAATTGAATCCAATCAGCTTACCATTAATAAAAGAGAAGTAAATATTAAAGAATTAATGAATGAGTTACTTGTTCTTTTCTCCCGTAGAATGACAGAAGCAGTTACATTAAAATACATTCCTCTTCCCGGCAGCAATGGAGATACGGTAATAATAACCGACTATGTGCGGTTAAAACAAATATTAAGCAATCTGATAAACAATGCCATTAAATTTACAAAACAGGGAAGCATTACTTTTGGTTATACCATAAAGCAAAATGAACTTGAATTTTATGTAGCAGACACCGGTATTGGCATTTCTCCCGAGAAACAAAAAATAATATTTCAGCGATTTATGCAGGCCGATATCTCGGAAAGCCGGACATACGGAGGGACAGGGCTGGGTCTGACCATTTCAAAGGCCCTTGTGGAAATGCTGGGAGGTAACATCTGGGTTGAATCCACACCCGGAAAAGGATCATGTTTTTATTTCACTATACCAAAAATTGAAGCGCCTGAATGCATTGACACATCAACTGATAAAATGTCAACCGGTAATAAAAGTGACAGAACCATCCTTATTCTTGAAGATGATGAGATGAGTATTCGTTATATTGAAGCAATGCTTAATATTGAAAACGTGAAAGTCCTCAGATCTGTCAATATTGCCAAAGCTATTGATTGCATTGAGAACAATCCTGGCATCAAAGCCATTTTAATGAATATGAAAATACCGTTTTCAGACACGTTTAATGCCATAAAATCATTTAAGAATATACGGCCTGATATCCCGGTTATTGTTCAATCGGGTTTTATGACATCGGAAGATAAAGCGCGTACATTACAGGCAGGATGCGATTATTATATTTCAAAACCCGTAATGAAAGAGGAACTGCTGTCTGTTCTGAGGTCTCTGTTTCAGGAATCACAATAAACTTTTAAGCCATAGAATGATCTATTTAACATCAGGAAGGTTAAATCCGAAGAAATCCCTTGCGTTGTAATAGCAAATGTTTCTGATAATCTTCCCAACCCATTCAATATTGTCAGGTAATTCACCATTTTCAATATCGTTACCGAATAAATTGCACAAAATACGGCGAAAATATTCATGGCGGGGATATGACAGGAAACTCCGCGAGTCGGTAAGCATACCCACAAACCTGCTGATAAGCCCCAGGTTCGAAAGGGCAGTCATTTGCCTTTCCATACCATCTTTCTGGTCTAGAAACCACCATCCTGAGCCAAACTGTATTTTCCCGGGTACCGATCCATCCTGGAAATTTCCCAGCATGGTGGCAAAAACCTCATTATCTTTCGGATTAAGATTATACAGAATAGTCCGCGTAAGCTTGCCTTTCTGATCAAGCTGGTCAAGAAACTTAGCCAATGATTGTGCAATTTCGAAATCGCCTATGGAATCAAATCCCGTGTCAGGGCCAAGCAAATTGTACATACGGGTATTATTATTTCTTATGGCGCCAATGTGAAACTGTTGCGCCCAGCTAAAGTCGTGATCCATTTGAGCAAACTCAATCAGCATGGCGTACTTGAATTTATTGGTTTCATTTCTGTCCAACTTATTGCCGCCTCTGATTTTATTGAAGATTGATTTTATTTCTGCCTCATTATATTCATCGTAATAAATGCTTTCAATACCATGATCAGACAATTTACAGCCATTTTCCTTAAAAAATTCCTGCCTTTTTTTCAGCGCACTTAGTAAATCGCTGAATCTGATAATTTCCTGGCCCGTAACGTCAGATAATTTATCAAGGTATTGATTATAAGTAACCGGGTTTTCAACGGCCATTGCTTTATCAGGCCTCCAGGCCGGCAAAACCTGAATTTCAAATCCGTCTTCTTTGATTTTTCTATGGTATTCGAGGTTATCAACTGGATCGTCTGTTGTACAGACAAGCTTTACATGATATTTTCGCATGATGTTTCTGACGGAATATTCATCAGTTCTGAGCTTAGCTGAGGCCTCTTCATATATTTCCCTGGCTGTTTCGGGACTTAAAATCTTGTTGATGCCGAAGGCAGTTTTTAACTCAAGGTGGGTCCAATGATATAATGGGTTTCTTAATGTGTACGGAACCGTCTCTGCCCACTTCTCAAACTTACGGTAATCTGAGGCATTGCCTGTAATATCATCTTCCTTGACGCCATTTGTACGCATGGCACGCCACTTGTAATGATCGCCGTAGAGCCAAATCTGCGTAATATTTTCGAATTTCCTGTCTTCAGCAATATCTTTTGGGCTTAAATGGCAATGATAGTCAATAATAGGCATACCTGCAGCAAATTCGTGATATAATTGACGGGCAGTTTTTGTCTGCAACAGAAAATTCTCATCCAGAAACTGTTTCATTTCTTAAAAAATTAAATATAGTGAGGTAAAATTAATCTTTTTTCTGAAAGTAGCTAAGAAAGCAAAATGCCATATAATATTGTCATAGGTATAGCCTCTTTAAAACCAAAAGTAGCTTTAATAAGCTATTTATGGTTCTAACGGCCTACAGGTAAGATGAAGTGATAATGAAACGGCTGAGATCAATGACATTATTTATGCCATATTTCATCAGATACGGTGAGCCTTTTTCTGCCTTTAGCCCTGCGGCGTGATAAAACCTTCCGGCCGTTGGCAGTTGACATCCTTTCCATAAAACCATGTTTGTTCCGCCTTTTCCTGTTCGATGGCTGGTATGTTCTTTTCATTGGTTATCAAATTTTAAACTCGTCAAATCGGATGGCAAAGGTAATTTTTTTTTTATTAACAGCAAATTAATTTATGCAGATAAAAAAATCGGTTTCCTGCTTATTGTTTACTCGCAAATAAACAACACTAATGCAGGGTTCTTAAGGGGTATGACATATTAAAACATAGAAACCTTCAAAGCCTGCTTTTTAAGGCTGCAGTAAACCTAAAATCTGCGGTAGGCTGGTGACATAATAATAATGCTAACGTTGGTTGAATAATGTGCTCATTGTTACCAAACGAAAACCATACTTGGCAAATATAAATAATAACTTAGTTACTCTGTAACAAAAATATTTACAGACTCCTATTTTAAAGCCTGAGTTTCTATAATAATAATATGTGTTGTATTATCCCTTATGTTTTGTCTAACTATTTTGTTCATTTTACCATTATGATAATAAAACTGATTAATACGTAGGGTATCATTATTTACAATCTCCACTTCTTCAACTTTTTTTCCATCTTTATACTTATAATAAAATTCCTTAAAAGTTTTAAAGTCTGGTAATTTAATTACATGACTTACTACTAATCCTTTTTCATTATATATGTAAATATTTTCTGAAATCAGGCTGCCTGAATAATCTTTTATTAAACTGTTTATTAGAAATCCTTTCTCATATGTGTTGTATATACTATATGATTGTAAAGAGTCATTTTCTTTTTCTACCCTTGAGTACAATATATGCCCTTTTTTATCAAGTTCATTTGTAATATTAAACACTCCCTCAATATTTTCTTTTCCATTATTGACAGAATATAAGATTTCTTTTACAAGATATCCTTTGCTGTCGTATTCGCTTTTCTTTATATTTCCGAATAACCCTTTCTCGTCAAAATATGTTTTTACCACACTTGCCATACTATCGTATTCATATTCAGTAATTTTTTTAAATATTCCGTTTGATGGATTATATTCTATTACCCTTTTAAAATTTCCATCACAAAAACAGATAATTTCTTTTATGAGTTGTCCTTTAACTTTATTTGTATCCAAACTATCATTAAATGGTACAATATATTCAGTCCATTTTTCTTCATTACAGACATTTACTGCCCGTCATAGCTTTCGCTGTCCATGGCAAGGCAAAGCTCCGGCTTTATTCCGGTTTGCCCCGCGCGGAAGAATTCGTTTGACT
>JAJUGM010000025.1 GCA_029268165.1 Bacteroidota bacterium | reverse complement strand
TCATTAAATAATTTTAATTTATTTTTTTATTAATAATTTTTCAAAAGCTTTTTAAGAGGTTTAATATTTAATTATATTTATTAATAATTATTTAATGAAGTAATTCTAATAGTTAATTAACAGGAATAATGGAAAACATAATTAAAAAACTATATCATGCTGTTTGCTTTCTGAACAGAAAGGAATTGCAGCTAAAAAGATTCTTGTTCTTTTTGACCATTCTTTTTAGTATATCTGTGTTTGCCCAGAATGAGCGCACTGTAAGAGGAGTGGTACTTGATGCATCTCAAAACCCTATTATTGGAGCTACGGTTGTGCTTAAAGGCAATACTACCTATGGAACCGTTACAGATATTAATGGTGAATTCAGGCTGACAATTCCCCAGGGGAATCAGATTCTTGTTATTTCCTTCGTAGGTATGGAATCGCAGGAAATTGATGTGATGGGTAAAGACAATATCACTGTAGTATTAAAGGAAACTGAAATAAAACTGGGTGAAGTTGTCGTTGTCGGTTATGGAAAACAGAAAAAAGAAAGTGTGGTGGGAGCCATATCACAAACAACCGGACAGGTTCTTGAAAGAACCGGCGGGGTATCAAATATAGGGGCTGCCCTTACCGGTAATATACCTGGCCTTATTACCATGCAAGGAACAGGCGAACCTGGTGATGAAGACCCTATAATTTATATACGAGGTCAGGGAACATGGAACAATTCCAATCCAATTGTTTTAGTTGACGGAATTGAGCGTTCCATGGAAGAAATTGACTTTAAATCAGTTGAGAGTATTTCGGTCTTGAAAGATGCCTCTGCTACTGCTGTTTTTGGGAACAGAGGAGCAAACGGTGTTATACTGATTACTACAAAGCGTGGTTCTGAAGGTAAAGCAATCATAAGGGTAACATCAGATGTTACCATGAAAATACCATCCATGCTTCCGGGTAAATATGATGCTTATGACGCTCTAAGAATAAGGAATTTGGCAGTAGAACGCGAGGTAAATATTGATCCTTCTGTATTTCAGTATTATACTCCAATTGCCGAACTTTACAAATATCGTAACCCTTCAAGCCCTGAAGAAGCTGAAAGATATCCTAATATTGACTGGCAGAAAGAAACATTTAAAGATTATGCCATGTCATATAGTAATAATATAAGTATTTCCGGAGGGACTCCGTTTGTAAGATATTTTACCTCAATGGACTATCTGAAAGAAGGTGACTTGATAAAGGTACGTGATAACGGACAGGGATATACACCGGGCTACGGGTATGAAAGACTAAATTTCAGAAGCAATCTCGATTTTAATTTAACTAAAACAACAACACTTGCTATTAATCTTTCAGGTTCTCATGCCCTGAAAAAAGAAACATGGTCGGGTTTTGAATACACAATGTGGCAGGCTGCCTATTCAAATCCGCCAGACGCTTTTCCGGTTCAGTACAGTGATGGAACCTGGGGATACTGGCCCAAAAATACTGTTGATGTACAGAATTCTGTTAAAAACCTTGTATCCCAAGGAATAAGGAATGTCAAAACATCCTTATTAAATACTGACTTTACGCTTACTCAGGATTTAGGGATGCTTTTAAAGGGCCTTAGTGCAAAAGGTACTTTTTCACTGGATAACACCTTTATTTCTGAAGGGGGGATCTGGCATAACTGGGGCACTCTCATCGAGAAATATATTTCTCCTGAAGGAGATACTACATGGGGACAGACCAAAGGAAATGTTAATTACGACTATGTTGTACCCGATTGGTCTGTCAGACCTGATAATTTGTCGGATGGTGCAACAACAAGAAAAATTTATTATCAGATACAGCTATATTACGAGAAAAAGGTAAACAAACATAACATTACTCTTATGGGGCTTTTCAGCCGTGATGAAAGGGCCCAAGGTAGTATTTTCCCGATGTACCGTGAAGACTGGGTATTCAGGACAACTTATAATTTTGATGAAAGATATTTTATAGAATTTAACGGTGCATACAATGGCTCAGAAAAATTCGGACCTGATTACCGGTTTGATTTTTTCCCATCTGCAGCACTTGGCTGGATGTTAAGCAATGAAAGATTTATGAAAAATATTGCGTGGCTTAACAGGTTTAAAATCCGTGGTTCTTACGGCTTTGTCGGAAATGACATAATCAGCCCATATATATACGATGATAAATATCGTTGGTTGTACCGGACAGATTGGGTTTCTGGTGGACAATCATTATTAGGAACTAATTGGACTAACACCAGCCCATATACATGGTACAAAGAAAGCGCCATTGGCAGCCCTGATGTACGATGGGAAACTGAAGAAAAGAAGAATTTAGGTATTGAATATTCTATTCTTAATGGACTGATTGAAGGCAGTTTTGATGTTTTTAACAATTACCGTAAGGATATTTTAATAAAAGGTGAAGATAGGGCAATGCTTGATTATTTAGGAGCAACGGTTCCTCCACCTGCCAATCTGGGTGAAGTAAAAGTTAACGGTTATGAATTTGAAACCAAATTAAATTATCGTTTTGCCAATAGCTTGAGATTATGGGCAAACATGGCCATTACGCATGCAAAAGATAAGATAATTTTTGCTGACGATCCTAAATTATTACCATCATATCAAAAAAGAGAAGGTTATCAGATTGGACAGTACAGGTCGCAATTGCTCGGAGATTTTGCTAATACCTGGGACGAAGTCTATGGTATGACAGTATGGGATGCAAATGATAATCTGAAACTGCCCGGAGAATATAATATTATTGATTTTAATGCTGATGGTGTAATTAATCAATATGATGGTGCTCCGTATGCATACCCCGAAAGGCCGCAGAATACTTATAATTATAGTGTCGGTTGTGATTTTAAAGGTTTTAGCCTGTTTTTGCAATTTTACGGAGTAAATAATGTAACCCGTTATGTAGGTTTCGGAAATTTCAACAAGCAGGTAAATGTGGTTTATGACCAGGGTGAATACTGGTCAAAAGACAATAAGGATGCAGAATCTTTCGTGCCAAGGTATGTTAAAAAGTTTGACAGATATGGCAACTACTATGCTTATGATGGATCCTATTTCCGCCTAAAAAATGCAGAAATAGCTTACACCTTTGCATCAGCTAAGATAAACAGGATAGGCATTAAATCATTGCGTATTTACCTTAATGGTAATAATCTGTTATTATGGACAAAAATGCCTGATGACCGCGAGTCAAACCTGAGTGGTTTGGGTGGACAAGGCGCTTATCCTACCGTAAGGCGTATCAATTTAGGGATTAATGTTGTTTTGTAAAAATTTTAAAACCATGATAAAAAATAAAATAATAAGCAACTTAATATGGGCAAGCATCACGGCAATAAGCCTCATGATGCTTTCATGCGAAGAATATCTGGACAAATCACCCGAAGCAGATATATCTGATGAGGAGGTTTTCAGCACTTTTTTCAGTTTTCAGGGATTTGTTGAGGAAATGTACCATTGCACGCCCGATTATACACGTTCAACATGGGTTGCCGACTGGAACATAGGCGATGAGATACTTGCAACAACTGTGGACTGGAGGCTGAATGTTCATTTTGATAATGGTGATTACTGGTATTGGTATACTTCAGGTGGTATGGGATGGGACCAAAGCTATTTCGGCGAGGACGAAGGTGCCATTACTGACCTTGCCAATAATGGCTGGCAAAAGAAAGGCTTATGGCCTTTAGCATGGTATGGAATCCGAAAAGCCAATATCGGCCTTGCCAATCTGGATAAACTTGTTGAAGCAACTCAGGAAGAAAAAGACATCATTAAAGGGCAACTGTTATTCTTCCGTGGGTTTTTCCATTTCCAACTCATGAGTTTCTGGGGCGGTCTACCTTATATAGATAAGGTTCTGGGCTCTGATAAATTAGACCTTCCCCGATTATCATACAGGGAAACAGCGCTTCTGGCTGCTAAGGATCTTGAGGAAGCGGCAAAATTTCTACCTGCAAACTGGGATAATACAACAGTTGGGAAAAGAACACTGGGGAATAATAATCAACGTATAACCAAATCAACAGCTTATGCATATCTGGGCAAAGACCTGCTATATGCAGCAAGCCCTTTAATGAATTATGTATCAACCGGCAATGCGTCTTACGATGTCGAATTGTGTAAAAAAGCTGCAGAGGCATTTTACAAATGCCTTTACCTGTCGCATACTGGTGAAGCATTTTACCAGCTTACCGAATGGGAAAGATATCAGGAAAATTTTTACACTTTAAACGGAGATATTCCAGGTTATCCCGAATCGTTGATGACACCTATGTTTTTCTGGCAGGGTACTTACGATGTCAATGGATCATTATGGCAGCCGCAGGTTACCGGCTTTGACGGGAATATGATATCACCTTCACATAATTATGTAAAAAATTTCGGTATGGCCAATGGTTTGCCTCTTGATGCCGAAGGCTCAGGTTATGACCCTGCAGACCCCTGGTCGAATCGTGACCCGCGTTTCTATGCCTTTATTACTTATGATGGCGTAAAAGTAATACAGGGAGGTACGTCTGCTGACGATTACAGACGTTACGCTAATCTTTATAACGGGGGTAATTACCGTAACGACTTGAGTGGCAGCCGTACCGGCTATATGTTGCGCAAGTTTCAGCCCCTTGAGGCAAATGCAGTTGATAATGTACCGAACCGGCTTGAATTGCCTGGCTATATGCGACTGGCCGATGTTTATTATATGTATGCAGAGGCAGTATTATATGGTTACGGCACTCCTAAAAGCAGTTACCCCGGAAACGGTGATTATGTGCTGACAGCAGAAGATGCAGTTAATGTTGTAAGGGCCAGGGCTAATGTACCGGGCGTGGATGCACGATACCTTGTATCGCAGGAAGCATTTATGAGCGAAATTATAAGAGAAAGAGCTGTGGAGCTTATGTGCGAAGCCAATATACGATTCTGTGATCTACGCCGTTGGATGTTGCACAAAGAAATGAAATACCGTCAAAAAACCGCTATTGATTTTGACCGCGGCCCCGACGGAAAACCTATTAACATGGTTGAAAGGGTGGTTGTAACAAGAGTAGTGGAAGATAAACATTACTGGCTGCCTTTACCACAAGACCAGGTTAATATTTATCCTGAGTTTAACCAAAACCCTGGTTGGTAAAAAACTACAGCATCTTGTTCGCATTGGATTTTATTTAATTTTAAAACAGAATAAAATGAAATATATAAAAATAATATTAGCACTACTATTTGCTTTGTTCCCTGTTATTACTTATAATATTTGGGGGCAAAACACCAATGAAATCACATTGGAGACTATTGTTACCGACCATGATGGTAATCCGGTTGCTGATGCAACTGTGTATGCAGATGAAAATAAAGAAGTGCGATATACGGATATATCTGGACGGTTCACAATAACAGTACCATCAAATTCAACGCTTTTTGTCAGCGCTGTGGGATTTAAGTTAAAAACCATCAGGGCTGAGGCAGGGCTTGAAAAAATTATCCTTGAAAAAGACAGCGTGGGCCAGATGGTGAATATAGCCTACAGAAAAATTGAAAGAAGGGATCTTCCGGGAGCAATCAGTGTCATTAATCCCGGAGAATTCATTAATAACGATTACAACGTTTCTGTTACCGATGGTATGGTAGGCAGGGCCGGAGGATTACTATGGTCTGATAATATCTGGGGTATGGGAAACGCCCTGGTGATGATTGATGGCGTACCGCGTAATTTCAGCGATGTCAGGCTTGAGGAAATCGAACAAATTACAATTCTCAAAGGAGTAAATGCTGTAGCTTTATATGGCAGCCATGCAGCCAAAGGGGTAATTTTAATTACGACCAAAAAGGGTGAAGCATTTACCAGAAAAATAAATATCAGGGCCAATACCGGCATTGCTAGTCCGAAATTATTCCCCGAATATCTGGGTTCCGCCGAATATATGACGCTGTATAACGAAGCCCGCATAAATGATGGCATGGAGGAATTTTATGACGAGGAAACGATTAATAATTATCGCAGCGGAAACCGATACAGATACCCCGACTTAGACTATTATTCTTCAGATTACCTTCGTAAATATGTATTTAATAATAATGTTAATGCAGAAATCACAGGTGGTAATAAAAGCGCACGTTTTTATTCCAACCTGGGCTGGACTAATAACAACACCTTATTGAATATTGGCGAGGGCAAGAAAGAAAGTGACAACAGGTTTAATGCCAGGGGCAATGTTGACCTCATCCTTAATGATTTCATATCGAGTTCAATAAATGTTTCAGCCATTTTAAGCAACAGCCGACGCGGACTGGCAGATTACTGGAACAGCGCTGCCACGCTTTTGCCTAATAAATATGCACCGCTTATTCCTATTAATTTAATCAGTCCTGATTCTTCCGAAGCACTGCTTTTAGCCCGAAACAGCAAAAACATTATTGACGGCCAATATATATTGGGAGGCACACAGGAGTACATGACAAATCCTATTGCTGATTTATATGCCGGAGGGCATAACACTTTTATCAGCCGAATTATGCAGTTAACCAATGTAATAAATGTTAATTTAAGCAGTCTGATGAAAGGTTTGTCATTTCATACCCGATTCAATGCTGATTTCTATAATTCTTATAACCAGTCGATTAACAATCAATACGCTGTCTTTTCTCCTACATGGGATACTGTCCCGGAGTCAAACATAATTACCGGAATTACCAAATTCGGAGAGGATATACGTACGGGTGATCAAAATGTCAGTGGTACATCGCAAACAAGAAATCTGGGTTTTTCGTTACATTTTGATTATCTGAGAACCTTTAACGAGGTTCATAATATCTCAGCCATTCTGCTTGCTTCAGGAACATCAATTTCACGAAACAGTATTTTTCAGCGCTCAACTAATGCCAATCTTGGCCTGCATATCGGATATAATTATGACCATAAGTACTGGATTGACTTTAGCAGTGCATTTGTAAATTCAACTAAATTACCTGAGGGTAACAGAACAGGATTTTCGCCCACTGTTGGATTAGCCTGGTTAATTAGCTCAGAGGACTTTTTGTCTGCTTTAACCTTTATTGATCATCTTAAACTATCCGCCTCAACCGGGATTGTGAATACTGATCTGGATATCAGTGACTATTATTTATATGAAAACGTATATACTCAGCAGGGCTGGTATGGATGGTATGATACTTATAGCAATCAGGCATTTACTTCAGTTCAGGGTGAAAATCCTGACCTTACATTTGTAAAAAGAAAGGAAATCAACGTTGGTATTGAAGGCTCCTTCTTTAATAAACTGCTCTCGCTTGAGACTACTTTTTTCCTTACGCAGATGGATGGCCTGCCAACACAAAGATTCTCTCAGTATCCCAACTATTTTAGCACAATGGTGCCTTATACCAATTATAACTGCAACCAGTATTCTGGTGTTGATGTTCTGATGAATATCAGTAAAAAAGTCGGAAAAACTGAATTAAATGTAGGAATGAATGCTACTTATGCCAATTCAAAAGTGATTAAAAGGGATGAATTATATACTGATGCCTATCAAAACAGGGCCGGCAAGCCGGTTGATGCGATATTCGGACTTGTAAGTGATGGGTTTTTCACTGATGAAACCGACATAGCCAATCATCCCAAACAAATGTTCGGAGATGTGCGGCCAGGTGATATCAAATACATTGATCAAAACGGAGATAATATGATTGACGAAAAGGACGAAGTGGAAATTGGACGTTGGATAGCACCCTTTAATTATGGCCTTCACTTCTCGGTAACTTACAGAAATATAACCCTTTTTGCACTGGGCACTGGTGCTATTGGTGGAAACGGTATGAAAAGCAGCAACTATTACTGGGTTGACGGAGATGATAAATATTCTTCAGTTGTGCTTGACAGATGGACGGAAGCAACAAGTACTACAGCAAAGTACCCCCGTTTAAGCTCCCAGCAAAATAACAACAATTTCCGTTATTCTGATTTCTGGATTTACAAAACCGACAGATTCAATCTAAGCAAAGTGCAGGTTACCTATAATCTGTCTCCGGAAATACTCAGAAAAACTTCTTTCAGAGAACTTGGTATTTATGTAATGGGGTCGAACCTGCTTACATTTTCCAAGCAAAAGGACATACTCGAGCTGAATGTTACAAGCGCACCTCAGTTCAGGTATTATAATGTCGGCATCAGGATTGGTTTTTAATTTTTAAAAGTAAACAGATATGAAAAAATATTTAATCATACTTCTACCCATTTTGATGGTATTATCAGGATGTGAAGAACTTCTTGAACCGGCTGATGACAACCATCGTACACTGGAAGATATTTATGATAATCCTTCTTATGCAGAGGGATTGCTTATGAACGCCTATACACGTATACCAACAAATGGTTACTCATTTAATGAAGTAGCTACTGATGATGCGGTTACTAATGATAAATTCAGTGGTTATCTCAATATGGCGACTGGCCAGTGGTCATCGATGTATAACCCAATGGATCAATGGGAAAACTCTTACACTGCAATAATTTATCTGAATAAATTCCTTACAGAAACCGACAAAGTAGAATGGTCATATAAGAGTGATGTGGCAAAAAGGCTGTTTAACGACCGGCACAAGGGCGAAGCCTACGGACTAAGGGCACTGTTTATGCTTAACCTCCTGCAGGCTCATGCAGGTTATGCCGGTGGAGTACTGCTGGGTGTACCTATTATTACTGATCCGCTAACTTTAAATTCTGACTTTAATAAATCTCGTAATACTTTTGAAGAATGCATGCAGCAGATTTATAACGACCTGAATGCAGCCGAGCAATACCTGCCTTTAGATTATGTTGATGTTGAAAATGCTTCGGAATTACCTGCGAGATACAGTGATGTTTCTGTTGAAGAGTATAACAGGGTCTTTGGTAATGTAAACAGACAGCGGATTTCAGGACGTATTGTCATGGCCATAAGGGCTAAAGCAGCACTCCTTGCAGCGAGCCCAGCATTTAGCGAGGAAAACACCACCAAATGGGAGATTGCTGCTAATTATGCAGCCCAGGTTATTGATTTGTATGGAGGTATATCAAAATTAGACCCACAAGGAGGATTGTTTTATACCAAAGGAAATGTTGATGCCATTAACTTGGCGCGTGATAAAGATCAGAGTGAAATGCTGTGGAGAGGAAGTATATGGACCGGTTATAACATTGAACAAAATAACTTTCCGCCATCGTTATATGGCAGCGGAAGGGTTAATCCTACTCAAAACCTGGTAGATGCATTTCCAATGGCTAACGGCTATCCGATTACCGATTTGGCAAACAGCGGATACGATCCCGCTAATCCTTATGCTAACCGCGACCCCCGTTTAAATAATTATATTGTTTTAAACGGAAGTACCTTAGCAGGTAATACAATTTACACGAGTACAAACAGCGGAAATGATGCAGTAGGGCAACTGAAAACATCAACCCGGACCGGTTATTATTTACGTAAACTGATGAGGGATGATGTAAATCTAAACCCCACATCATTGCAAGGGAAAAAACACTATGCCGTTCACATCCGATATACCGAAATATTTCTTATTTATGCTGAGGCAGCAAACGAAGCATGGGGGCCTGATGGCACCGGTGGACATGCCTATTCAGCCAGAGATGTGATAGCTGCTATACGAAACAGAGCCGGTATAGCACAACCTGATAATTACCTGGCCTCAATAGCTACCAGGGAAGATATGAGAAAACTTATACGCAATGAACGCCGACTGGAATTATGTTTCGAAGGTTTCCGCTTCTGGGACTTGCGCAGATGGAAGGAAAACCTCACAGAACCTGCCTATGGTGTAACTATTACTAATGGTAATTATATTATTCAACCGGTTGAAAACAGACAATACCAGGACTATATGTACTATGGCCCGCTTCCTTACAATGAAGTATTAAAAGCTGGTTTAATTCAAAATAACGGATGGTAATTTTTCTTTGAACTAAAAAACAAAAAAAATGAAAAAGTATATATTTATATTACCGATAATACTGTTGATTTTTTCAGCATGCGAAAATCAGCCCTGGGAATTCCCTGATTATGATTATTCTGCTGTATATTTTGCTTACCAATCACCGGTAAGGACAATTGAACTTGGTAAGGATTATGTTTTTGACAATTCGCTTGATAATGAACATAAATGCCTCATCATGGCCACATTGGGAGGTGTTTATGAAAATAAAAATAACATTATAATAAATGTAGCTGTTGATAATTCACTATGTGAAAATTTAAAATTTGAAAGTGCTACAGGTGATGATGTTATTGCAATGCCTTCAAGCCATTACATTTTACCGGCAAATATGCAGATAGAAATTCCTTCAGGGAAATTGATGGGTGGAATAGAAGTGCAGCTTACTGATGCCTTTTTTAATGACACTCTTTCGATTAAGAATACTTATGTTATTCCTTTAGTGATGACATCAGTAATAAATGCTGATTCAATACTCAGAGGGAAGACAGCAATTGATACTGCTGATCGACGTATTGCCGGAGAATGGAGTGTTGTACCGAAGGATTATGTGCTGTTTGCCATTAAATACATCAATAAATGGCATGCTTCATACCTCCGAAGGGGTATTGATGTTGTGAAAGGCAATAACGGCAATACTGCACTTGATGCAACCTATGTTTACCATGAAAAATATGTAGAACAGGATGAGGTATGCAATGCGGTTACAATTTCAATGAATAAAGCTTCTATTAAGTTAAATACTAAAGCTGATGATGGCTTAACAGATCGGCCTTTTGCCATTATTCTTACATTTGACGAAAACAATAATTGTACCCTATCCAAGCCTGACACAGCATCATATTCGTTGACTGGAAACGGCAAATATGTCGCTGACGGGGATATGTTTGGAGATAAAAAACGTGATGTCCTGCATCTTAACTATACTATTGATTTCGGAACAACTACTCACACTTTCACAGATACGCTCGTGATGCGCGACAGAGGACTGAAATTTGAAACATTTAATCCTTTTGTAGTCCAATAAGTTAGGGTTGTTTTCAAATATAGGGAGGCTGCAATATGCCTCCCTTATATTTTTATAAAATAATCTCTTCTTTTTTTATTACTGGATATACCAATTAAAAAGCATACTATGTTCACACGCTTCACGGTAAAACCAGACATAGGTGTTATTTATATAAATAGTATTTACTTTGGTTGACAGAACTAATCAATTAACAACATGCCTTACAAATAGTATTTCAAGAGAAAGTGAGGCTTCCCTTTCCTGCATCAACGGAAATGCATCTTCAATTTCATCAATTGGTTTAAATCATTTTACGGCTATCTTTTTTGATAAACCATTATCTGTCAATTCACTCCGAATTATTGAATTGATAACATTTTCCAAAAACAACGACTTTACTACCTAAATTGAATAAAAATTCGTCAAAATAATAAACAAGGAAGATTACTACTGAATGAAAATTATCAAAAAAGAGATGTAGAAAACAAATAAAGTTGAAATATGTATAAAACAAATTTACAAGGATTCAGAATAATATTTTTAATCATCACTTTTAACATTTCATTGTGTTTTCCACAAGGTGTTTCGCAGCATAAAAATTCGGATTATGACACTTATAAATACAACATTCCACATGGAAAAATTGATACCTTAAGTTATTTTTCCAAAACTGTCGGAACTGCACGAAAAGCTATAATTTATACACCTCCAGGCTATTCCAAAAGTAAAAAATATCCTGTTCTATATCTACTACATGGTATTGGTGGCGATGAAAAAGAATGGCTCAATGGTGGGCAGCCACAAAACATTTTTGACAACCTGTATTCCGAAGGTAAACTGACACCCATGATTGTGGTTATGCCCAACGGACGAGCTATGAAAGATGATCGTGCTGTGGGCAACATTTTTGATAGTGCAAAAGTAAAAGCATTTGTTACTTTTGAAAAAGATTTGCTTAACGATCTGATTCCTTTTATTGAAAAAAATTATCCGGTACTCAAAGACAGAGAACACAGAGCTATAGCAGGACTTTCAATGGGCGGTGGACAATCGCTGAACTTTGGGCTGGGCAATCTCGATAAATTCGCATGGATAGGAGGTTTTTCCTCAGCTCCCAATACAAAAAAGCCTGAAGAGCTGGTTCCCAACCCTGATGAGGCCCGTAGTCAATTAAAACTTTTGTGGATATCCTGTGGTGAAGGTGATAATTTGCTTTTTATCAGTCAACGTACGCACGACTATCTTGCCAGAAATAAGGTACCACACATATTCTTCATCGAACCGGGTGGTCATGATTTTAAAATTTGGAAAAGCAGTTTATATTGGTTCTCACAGTTGCTCTTTAAACCGGTAAATGATAGTATTATTAAGAAATATACCACTGCAGGTTCTCCAGCTTCGACCAATGTACGTGGTTCACGCTATCCTCAAATATTATCTGATGGAAGGGCAATATTTCGTATTAAGGCACCTGAGGCTCAAAAAGTACAGCTCGATCTGCACAGAAAATACGATATGGCGAAAAACTCAGAGGGTGTCTGGGAAGTTATTACCGACTCTCTCACCGAAGGTTTTCATTACTATTCATTAATCATTGATGGTGTTTCGGTATGTGATCCCGCCAGTGAGGCATTTTATGGCATGGGACTAATGGCCAGCGGCATTGAGGTGCCTTTTAAAGGCGACGATTACTATGCGCTGAAGGATGTACCTCATGGAGATATCAGGATTAAACGATATTACTCACCGGTTACCAATAGCTGGCGAACATTTTATATATACACCCCACCCGGATATGATCAAAACACAGCTGAGACATATCCAGTGTTATATATACTTCACGGTGGAGGTGAAGACCAGCGAGGTTGGGCTCAACAGGGTAAGGCTGACCTGATTCTGGATAATCTCAGTGCCGAAAAAAAAGCTGTACCCATGATTTTGGTCATGGTAGATGGTAATATGCCCATGCAGGCATTTGGCGAGGATGGACTGAGATTTTTTGAGAGAGAGCTTAAGATAGCTGTAATTCCATTTGTTGAGAAAAATTACAGGGTTAAGGCCGATCAAAAATTCAGAGCGCTTGCAGGATTATCGATGGGTGGCCTGCAAACACTTTATGCGGGTTTTCGGAATACCGATTTGTTTGCTTATTTAGGCGTATTTAGCTCGGGTTGGATAATTCCCATGCAAAACGATATTGCCGAACGACAGTATGATTTTATTGCTCAAAACAAGGATAGGATAACAGCTAATCTAAAACATTTATGGATTGGTATGGGAGGTAAAGAGGATATTGCCTGGCAGAATTGTCAGACCATGCTCAAACGTTTTGATACGCTGGGTATAAAATATACCTATAGCGAATACCCTGGCGGACACACCTGGCCTGTTTGGAGAAACAACCTGTACAATTTTGCCCAGTTGTTATTTAAATGATATGGAGGTTGTATAATGCTTAGTTTCTTTATTGTTCTGTGTAATCTCTGTGAAAATCTGTGGTTTATAAATTTCATTACCACAGAGATACACAGAGAAAGCACAGAGTTACACGGAGAATAAAAAAATTTCTCTGTGTGCCTCTGTGAAATCATCTGTGACACTCTGTGGTTTAAAAAAATTATTATCACAGAACTACACAGAAAATAGTTGAAAGAATTAAAATTTTTAAGATATGATGACAAATAAATATCTAAACTACTTGATTATTATTGTTTTGTTTGGTTTTTCGAATAGTCTTTATTCTGAAAGCATTAAAATACAAAGTCCCGATAAAAATATTTCTGTTGAATTTGAATTGACCAACACAGGCGAGGCTTTCTATTCAATCTACCATTCTGAGTTTCCTGTTTTAAAACCATCAAAATTGGGAGTTATAACCAGTATCGGCGATTTTTCGAAGAATCTTATTTTAGATTCAGTATCGAGTGAAATATCGATAACAGACAGATATAAATTGTTGCATGGCAAGCGTTTAAATAATACCTATATTGCCAATAAAAGGATTGTTTATTTAAGAAATAAAACTGCTCAATTTATTGCAATAATTTTCCAGGTTTCCAGCGATGGGGTTGCTTTTAGATATTATTTTCCACAAAAGACTGAAAAAACAGTTAAAATTTATAAGGAATATACATCGTTTCATTTTGACACAGCTACAAGAGCCTTTTTGCAACCCTGCCCCGACGCCCGTACAGGTTGGTGCTTTTCTCAACCTTCCTACGAAGAGTATTATCAGGTGAACATACCCGTAGGAACGATTTCTCCCTTTCAGGGAGGGTGGGTAATGCCTGCTCTGTTTAATTTTGGAAAATACTGGATAAGCATAACCGAAACTGCGGTGGATACCAATTATTGCGGCTCGCGTTTAAGTCAATTTTCGCCTGATGGAGAATACAGTATACAATTTCCACAACCTCAAGAATCGATGTCGGGTGGACCTTATTTGCCAGAGTCAACCTTACCGTGGTATACATCCTGGCGGGTGGTTGCTATAGCCGATAATCTGGGGGGGATAGTGGAGTCGACGCTTGCAACCGACGTGGCTAATCCAGCTCAATTCGATGTGTCTGCATGGCTTGAGCCTGGTATCGCCTCATGGAGCTGGGTAATCCTCAAAGACGATTCTACAGTATACAGCGCCCAGCGTCGTTATATCGATTTTGCAGCTTCCATGCAATGGAGGTATTGCCTGATTGATGCTTTGTGGGATACCCAAATTGGTTACGAAAAAATTAAAGAACTTGCTGATTATGCAAGAAGTAAAAATGTGAAAATCATATTATGGTATAATTCTGCAGGCGACTGGAATACAACAACTATTACTCCTCGTGATAAACTGGTAAAAAAAGAATCGAGACATGCCGAGTTTCAGAAACTGAAGGAAATGGGTATTGCTGGTATTAAGGTCGATTTCTTTGGTGGCGATGGTCAATCGATGATGAAATACTACATCGATATTCTCAAAGATGCAGCCAGATACAATCTGGCCATTAACTTCCATGGTTCAACCTATCCCAGAGGCTGGCACAGAACATTTCCCAACCTTGTAAGCATGGAGGGTATTCGGGGCGAGGAATATGTAACTTTTGCCCAGTACTTTGCCGACAATCAGTCCTGGCATTGTACAGTTATTCCATTCACCCGAAATCTTTTCGACCCTATGGATTTTACTCCTGTCAATTTTTCAGGGATACCTCGCATACAACGTAAAACAACAGGAGGTTTCGAAATAGCCTTATCTGTTTTGTTTACCTCAGGTATTCAGCATATTGCCGAAACACCCGAAGGTATGGCTAAACAACCCGATTTTGTTCGCCAGTATATGAGTGAGTTGCCTGAAACATGGGACGATGTTAAATTTATCGAGGGCTACCCCGGCAAATATGTTGTAATGGCCAGAAAAAAAGACAATACATGGTACATTGCTGGAATAAATGGAGAAAATACAGAAAAAGAAGTTCAAATAAATCTGCCTTTTATTGCTAAAAAAACTAAAGGGTATATCATCACAGATACAAAGGATGCAAAAGGATTTGTTAAAGAAAATATTGATTTTTCAAAGCCTG
>JAJUGM010000024.1 GCA_029268165.1 Bacteroidota bacterium | reverse complement strand
CTGTAATAACAAGATACTTCATGCCCGCTGATTTGGCCAATCTTGCTATATTGTCGGCACTAAAACAGGTTGGATTGAACATGGCTGAGACCTTCGCCTGATAATCAGCCTTATTCCAGTTCTCAATGCTGAAAGCCCATTCACCACGTCCCAGGTATGAGTATGAACCAAAATGTATAAACATTCCGAAACGCGCTTCATACCACCAGTTCATCTTATCCGGAACAACATATTGGGCATTGGTTAAATGCGGGGCTTGGAATAAAATAAGCGCAATAACTGCGCTATAAAACCTTAATTTAGTTTCCATCTGTTTATTTTTTTATTTATTTAGGTAGGGTGTACCCGCATCCCCATATTTTGGGATTTTTTTTGTGATTAAGGTATTATTTATTTCATCTTTTCCTCTGAAGTTCTTTTTCGAGTTTTTCAATTTTCTTTGTCAATTCGTCTATTTTTTTCTGATATTCCTTCTTTAACTTCTCATTTTCTTTAATACGATTTTGCAGATCCTCCTGAATTGTCTGCATTTCTTCCAGGTTCTGCCTCAGCTCTTCTTCCTGCGCAAGCAGCTCTTCTGTCTTCTGCTTCGTTTCCATCTCAAGCTTTTTCATTTCGGTGATATCTTTCGAGATACCGAATGTGCCGATTATCTTACCATCCTTGTTATATAACGGCATTTTTGAGGTGCTCACATAAGTGATCCTTCCATCAGGATGCGTTTCTTTTTCAATTTTATTAATTATTGGTCGTCCTGTTTTAATAATGTTCATCTCATCTTCAAATGCCGGCCGTGCATGCTCTTCGGTAAAGAAATCAAAATCTGTCTTTCCGTATAATTCTTCTACACTCTTTACATGAAACAACCTGGCCATGGAGTCGCTTGCCTTAATAAAACGGCTTTGTTCATCTTTGAAATATATACTTTCAATGGCATTATGCAGCAATGCATCCATTAACGCCTTTTCTCTTGCCAGTTCCTCTTTCTGGCGCTGAAGTTCTTCCTGCACTGTCTGCATTTCTTCCAGATTCTGCCTCAGCTCTTCTTCCTGCGCAAGCAGCTCTTCTGTCTTCTGCTGCGTTTCCATCTCAAGCTTTTTCATTTCGGTGATATCTTTCGAGATGCCGAATGTGCCGACTATTTTTCCGTTTTGATCATAAAGCGGCATTTTGGTTGTGCTGACCCAGGAAACTGTACCGTCTTTCTTTACCTCTTTCTCTACCAAATCAATAATAGGTTTTCCGGTCTTTATTATCTTCTGCTCGGCTTCAAATGCCGGACGTGCATGTTCCTCAGCAAAGAAATCAAAATCTGATTTGCCAACAATTTTTTTAGGGTCGGTAAAACCAAAAACTTTGGCATGTGAGCGGCTGTTTTTAATGAATTTGCTTTCCAGATCTTTAAAATAAATATACTCAGGAATATTGTTCATAAGTGCATCTATCAGGTATTGTTCCTTCTGGAGTTCCTCTTGAATAATCTTATTCTTTTCCATTTGCCGCTGCAGTTCTTCCTGAGTTGCCTGCATTTCCTCAAGATTTTGTCTTAGCTCTTCTTCCTGAGCCTGTAATTCTTCAGCCTGTGCTCTTGAACGCTCAATCATCTCCTGCATCAACGCATTGGCTTGCCTTATGGCAATATAACTTGCTATGTTTTGCGATAATCTGTTAACAAATTCAAGTT
The DNA here is from genome assembly GCA_029268165.1 of Bacteroidota bacterium. Classification (GTDB taxonomy): domain Bacteria; phylum Bacteroidota; class Bacteroidia; order Bacteroidales; family UBA10428; genus UBA5072. The sequence continues at coordinate 14,186 of JAJUGM010000024.1, read as the reverse complement.
TGTATTTTTCAAGCGGCCTGAATGATGCTATTTCAATTACTCCAAGCTTGCTTTCATCCTGCAAAAGAGGAATAAATGCCAGATAACGGGGCAATGCCTCTCCCAGTCCCGACGATATCTTTGTATAGGTTTCAGGTATATCGGTTATTTCCATTAATGAGCCTTCATTAAAACATGTGCCTATAAAACCTTCACCCGGATGTATTTTCGATTGTAATTGCCTGATGTTTGGAGCATAGGCGCTCAGTAATTCAAGTACTTTTTCATTATAGCTGTCTTCTTTTACAATATAAAGAGCAGCCATATTAACTCCTAAATACTTAACAAGTTCGAAAATTATATTTTGCCCTACTTTTCCCAATTCCTCCTTATTATTCGACATAATTTCAGAGAATTTTGATAAACCAACTGCCTGATACTTCAGTTCTTCCTCTTCAATCAGCTTTTCCTTAAATTCAGTTTCCTGCTGTATGAGTTTATCTTCTTTTTCCTTAATCAGACGCTCATAATCATGCAGTTTTGCATCATATTCGTATAATTGTTCTTTAAGCTGCTTTTGGTTCCTTGTTAAATATCTGTATAAGAAAGGGAAAATTATCAAAACCACAATTAATGAAAACCACCATCTGCGATAAAAAGGAAGCTTACAGGGAATATTCGCTGCACCTAACATTACATTCTTAGTCGAATCAGCTGATTGAATGCTTGCTGTCAAGGAATCATTAACGATTTCAGCACTGTCATTTCCTTCTGCCTTTGATAAGCTATTAGCCATAAGAGTATCTTCAGAAATGGTGTTTAAAGAATTCGTATCCTGAAAAAATACTGCTTCTTCATCCTGATTTGTTGCTGCATAAATCATTTCTTTATGGGCAACCCATGAAAAGAAAAAATACAAAAGGAAGGCAGGAAGTAATTTTCTTATTATTCTGCAAGTTAAACTCATATAATAATATCTTTTTTTACTAACAAAATAAAATATAAATGTAATAAATCATTATGTAATTTTTATCATGAAGTGTCATTACTTCAATGTTTAGTTATTTTTTTCGTGAAAACCAAACAAAAAAATTAATTTTAAGCTATTTTTATTTTGTTTATGATTATTGAATCACGTGCATATGCCAGGGCCGGCTTGTTAGGTAACCCGTCTGACGGATATTTTGGTAAAACAATCTCCGTTATAGTTAAAAATTTCGGAGCTGCGGTAACACTTTATGAATCGCCCTCACTGGTTATTGAAGAACAGGAAGAAGATTTAAACCAGTTCAGAAGCATATATCACTTAGCTGAAAAGGTAAAATTAACAGGATATTATGGAGGTATAAGACTATTAAAAGCTACGGTTAAAAAATTCTGCGATTATTGTGAAAAAAATCAAATAAGGCTTGAAAATAAAAATTTTACCCTGCGTTATCAATCGTCAATTCCAAGACAGGTTGGCCTTGCCGGTTCAAGCGCAATTGTTACTGCCACCATGAAGGCGTTAATGCAGTTTTACAAAGTGGAAATACCTTTGCCGATAATTCCTTCACTGATACTGGCTGTTGAGACCGAAGAACTGGGTATTAATGCAGGTTTGCAGGACAGGGTAATACAGGTATATGAGGGATGTGTTTATATGGATTTCAATAAAGAATACATGTTGAAACACAACCATGGCCTATATGAACCCATTGATCCGGCTAAACTGCCCCGGTTATATGTGGCATACAAAACACAACTGGGCAAAGAATCAGGAAAAGTGCTGAATGACATCAGACAACGTTATGATAAGGGGGATGAGCAAGTGATACATACGCTGGACGAAATTGCAGGGCTGGCTGAAAAAGGAAAAGAAGCCATATTGCATGGCGATTTTGAAACACTGTCAGCACTGATAAACAGAAACTTTGACCTGAGGTGCCGGATTATGAATATTTCAGAAAGCAATAAGGAAATGGTTAAAATTGCGCGTCAGTGTGGCGCGTCAGCCAAGTTTTCGGGTTCGGGAGGGGCTATCATTGGCACATATCCCAGCGATGAAGTGCTGAGGAAACTGATTATCAGTTTGAAAACAATCAATGCAAGAGTAATTAAACCCTATATATTATAAAATTATGATAAAAAAAGCCGTAATTCCGGCAGCAGGGCTGGGGACACGTTTTCTTCCGGCCACCAAGGCTCAACCCAAGGAGATGTTACCGATAATCGATACGCCTGTCATTCAATATGTTGTACAGGAGTGTGTTGATTCAGGTATTGAAGACATATTGATTGTATCCGGTAAAGGCAAGCGATCCATTGAAGACCATTTTGACCGTAATTTTGAGCTTGAAGCACGCATTCAGGAAAAAGAAGATGAAGCTGTGCTCAATCAGCTCAGGCATATTGAGAACATGGCCAACATTCATTTCATCAGGCAAAAAGAGCTGAACGGGCTTGGAGATGCCATTTATCATGCCCGTTTTCATTGTGGCAATGAGCCATTTGCAGTTCTGTTGGGTGATACAGTTATTGATTCGGTTATCCCTGCCACACAGCAAATGATTGATATTTTTGAACAATACCGCCAGCCAATAATTGCTGTTGAAACGGTAGAGCCGCACAAGGTATCAAGTTACGGCATTGTTGGCGGAACTGAGATAAATAAAAAACTACTGCAGTTAAATGAACTGATTGAAAAACCTGAAGTGAATAAAGCGCCATCAAATCTGGCAGTTGCCGGCAGGTACATATTGACCCCCGACATATTTGCGGCGCTGGAAAAAACGCCAAGAGGCAAGGGAAATGAAATACAGCTTACTGACGCTTTACGCATCATGCTCAAACATTATGGTATTATGGCACAGATTATTGAAGGGAAAAGGCACGATCTGGGGGATAAACTTGAATTTCTGAAAACCACTATTGAGTTTGCCCTGAAAAGGGAAGAATTTGCCGGTCCTTTAAGGGAATTTTTAAAGCAGATACTGAAAAAATAGTAAAAAAGTAGCATTATTTGTAGTATTCATTATATTTGTAATATGCAAAAACAACGCATATTTATTCATTTCAAAATTATTTTACAATGAGCAGAACCCGAAAAATAGTACTATCCGAAAAAGATATGCCAAGGCAGTGGTATAATCTTGCAGCCGATCTGAAAAATGACCCTTTTGTTGGCCCCGATGGTAAACCTGTTCCGCCCGAAGCATGGGCGCCTGTTTTCCCGATGAACCTTGTTGAGCAGGAATACAGTACGCAACGCTGGATTGACATACCTGAAGGAATACTTGAATTATTGACACGCTGGCGTCCGTCACCTCTGCATCGTGCGTATGACCTCGAACAGGCTCTGGGAACACCTGCACGAATTTATTTTAAAAACGAAAGTCTTTCTCCTGCCGGAAGTCACAAGCCTAATACTGCTGTAGCTCAAGCATGGTATAACAAACAGTTTGGTATAAAACGTCTGGCAACAGAAACAGGCGCAGGACAATGGGGCAGCGCTCTGGCATTTGCCTGTTCACTGGTAGGACTTGAATGTAAGGTTTTTATGGTACGCATCAGCTTTGATCAGAAACCCTTCAGAAAATTAATGATGCAAACATGGGGGGCAAATTGTATTGCCAGCCCGAGTAGCGAAACACAGGCCGGAAGAAAAATACTGGCAGAACATCCCGACACCCCAGGTAGTCTGGGTATTGCCATCAGTGAAGCCATTGAAGCTGCTGTTACCGACCCGAAAGGCGAAACCCGCTATTCACTTGGCAGTGTGCTTAACCATGTAATGATGCATCAGACAATTATTGGTCTTGAAGCTAAGAAGCAACTTGAAATTGCAGGTGAAAAGAAAGTTGACGTCATTATTGGCTGTGCAGGTGGCGGAAGTAATTTTGCCGGACTGGCTTTTCCCTTTCTCTATGATAAAATACATGGGGCTAAAATTGATATCATTCCGGTTGAACCGGCTTCCTGCCCTACACTTACCAAAGGACCCTATGTTTATGACCATGGCGATACCGCAAAAATGACACCCCTGGTTGCCATGTATTCACTGGGTCATAATTTTATTCCTGCGCCAATTCATGCAGGCGGATTACGTTATCATGGCATGGCGCCGCTGGTAAGTAAAGCCGCAAAAGAAGGTTTGTTATCACCTTTAGCCTTGCATCAACTCGAATGTTATGAAGCAGGAATACTCTTTGCTAAAACCGAAGGTATCATTCCGGCTCCTGAAACTACCCATGCCATAGCCGCAGCGATTCGTGAAGCCAAAAAGGCTAAGGAGGAGGGTAAAGAAAAAGTAATACTGTTTAACTTCTCCGGTCACGGATTGATGGATCTGTCGGGCTATGATAAATTTTTATCAGGGCAGCTTCAGAACTATGAATTACCTGATGAGGTAATAGCAGAAAACCTTAAGGAGATCGCAGGATACCCAAAACCCTGATAAATAACAAAGGCCTTGTAACAAAGGCCTTTGTTGTTATACTTAACAGATCATAAGCTGTCTCTACGTGTTCATGAACGTCGAGCCTTTCTTCCCCATTTCTTTCAGAAACTCTTGGCGGGTTTATTATATTTATATTCACAGCGAGAAACCTGCAACCAGATACATCTGCTCACGCTGAGGATTAAGTATTAACTGGCCTGAAACAGGTATTGAAAATGTATCGGTTATTTTTATTGTTTTACTGGTTCCTATAGCAATATGACACACATTAAATTCACCGTCAGAAGTATGCCAGCCGTTGCCTGCGCCCAAAGAAATATTAAAATATTTAAACTGATATCCAGCCTGGAAATACAGGTCGTTCCCCTTTGATGCAGCGCCACCTGCCTCGTTTAATATATAATTAGCACTTAAACTTAATCCGGCGATCGAATAACCCAGGTTAATTTCAAAAGCATGGCTTCCGGTGGTATCGGAATAGTCAAAATATTCCTGACCCGGATAATAATAGTCAGTTAATCCAATGCTCAAACCAAACGTAAAAGCATAAGAAACATACAGGTCGGCTTCGGCATAACCTAAAGCATCAAATGACCCCCATGCCCCGATGGTAAAACCGTCTGAAGAAAACTTTACAGAAGGCTGAACTGCCGGGCCAGTTCCAAATTTTGTTCCTCTCCAGATGTAATTACTGTAAAAATCAGCACCTGCAGAAAACTTTGAAGGCTTGTCAGATTCTTCCTGCGCAAATGATATGATTGGCAGGAAGGCTAATGCGGCCAGGACCACGTAGGTAGGCCAATTAAAAATTCTCATAATCGCAATAAATTAAGATTGTTAAATAATAAACATGACAAATATATATATTTTTTTATTTATACCCCTATTTTATTTATTTAAAATTTATTTTTTATTTTATTTTTAATTTTATACCCTATAAATAATAGGGTTTAATATCTTTTTTTATATTTTTTTAATATCTATACCCTATTTTGTATTTTTTATTTAACATCAATCAATAAAATATTGCCTTCTTTCATCCCGAAATCCATTCTGGCTGACTCCTTTTTAACCCAAGTGCGATGAATGAAAATGCATCCAGGCGAATAAAAATTTGATGTATTTTTAGAGGAAATTATTCATTGGGAGCTCTCAGGAAGAGCGAACCAATGGATTTCCCGATCAAGAAAAATCACTTTTCTGGTGCAGCGCCAGCAAACCGGAAAAGTTGATATTTCTTAGTCGCGTTGCATTGGAAATTTTTCTAATGCAATAATTGAGATTAATTGTAACCTGCAGGCTGGTTAATCAACGAACTTTTTCCTGTCAGAGAAAAAATTTTATTTCATGAATTAATTTTTTTTTTATATCTTTCTATTATTTCAGCATCAGGTCTGTTAATTAAATGATTCAAAAAAAATCAATCAAACCCGAATCTCATAAACTCAGCCTTGAGGAGTTTATTCAATCAGTCCCTTTGGGAATGCATTTTTATTTCTTAAAAAATGACCAGCTCGTTTTTAACGGGGCTAACCATGCGGCCGATAAAATACTGGGCATCAGGCATAAGGAATTAATAGGCAAAACGATTTGTGAAGCATTCCCTCCACTTGCTAATACTGAAATCCCTGAAGAGTACAAAAAAGTTGCCCTAACAGGAAAATCATGGGAATCAGAACAGATTATTTATCAGGATGAACATATCTCAGGAGTGTTTCAGGTATTTGCCTTTCAACTGGCACCTAAAAGAATGGGAGCTATGTTTATTGATATCACAGCCAAGAAAAATGCCGAGGAAGAATTACAGAAATCACTGCAATCACTGGCAGTTGTTAATAAATCTCTGCTTGAAATGCAGGTTACGCTTGAAAATAAAAATTTAGACCTTTCAATAAAAGAACAAACCATATCGGGTATCTTCAAAACGGCACCCGTTGGCATTGGGCTTACAAGAAACCTTATGTTTACTCATATTAATGATAAATTTGCAGAAATAACGGGCTATACAGTCACCGAACTTATTAATCAACCTGTTGAGTTTCTGTTTGCTTCCCAGGTCGAATATCAGCGAATAACTAATCAAATCAGTGAGGATATTAAAAGACTCGGTACTTCAGGGTCTGAAACGGTATGGCGGACAAAAGGCGGAAATGATATCAGCATTTTACTTAATTCATCGCCCATTGACGTTGATGACCTTTCAAAAGGTATGATTTTCATTGCCCTTGATATAACTGCCCAGAAAGCTGTTTTGACAGAACTTCAGCAGAAGAATGAGGAATTCCTACAACTTAACAGAAATTATGCAGCACAGAATGAAATGCTTCAGAAAACCAACAGCCTTATTGAAGAATCAAACCGAAAACTGCTTGAAATTACCCGTAAAATTAAGTCAAGTTCTCAGCAACTGAGAATTATTCTTGAAAATTCAAAAGATATTATTTACAGCATCAGTTACCAGTCAGGCCTTTTTGAATATATCAGCCCCATTGTAAAAGAGATCCTCGGATTGCCTGACACACACTTCATCAACCAACCTCCTGATCATCTGTATAGCCTCATGCATCCCGACGATTATAAATTACTCGGAAAGCATTGGCTTGAGGTTGTTGAAATGGAAGAAAAGGAAATTTTTCTGTTTGAAATTTCTTATCGTTTGAAAGATAGTGACGGACAATATCACTGGATGAGTGAGAACAATAAGCTGGTGAGAGACGAGGATGGCAAACCAGTTTACCTGATTGGTTCAATACGTGATTATACTGAAATTAAAAAATCGGAACTGGCGTTAAAAAGCAGTGAAGAAAGATTATCCTTGGCACTGGAAGCTACAAATCAGGGATTGTGGGATATTAATCTCGAAAACAATGCACAGTATTACAGTCCAGCCTGTTTTACAATGCTTGGCTTTGAACCCGGCGATATTCCCTTTACAGCTGAAACGTTAAAAAGTTTGATTCATCCTGCTGATAAGGAACCGTTAATTAAACAAATGTATGATTTTTTTAAAAGCGATCAGCAGGCAATAGCTGTTGAATTCCGCATCAAAACCAAATCAGGTGATTACATCTGGATTCTTTCACATGGTAAAGTCTTTGAACGCAACAGTAACGGAAAAGCTGTAAGAATTGTCGGTACACACCGCGACATTACTGAACGGAAACTTTTTGAACTGGCACTAAAACAAAAGAATGAGGAACTACTTGCCACTGAAGAAGAGCTCAGAGCTGCCAATGATGAGTTACTTATGGCTAACGAAAAACTTGAAATGCAGAACGATGAATTACAACAGACCTATGAAAAGCTGAAGGAAAGCGACCGACTGAAATCAATATTTCTTGCCAACATATCGCACGAAATCCGTACCCCGATGAACGGCATCATAGGATTTGCCAATCTTTTAAACCAGCCTGACCTGCCCGAACAAAAGCGGAATCATTACATCGAAATCATTAATAAAAGCAGCAGCCAGCTATTGCATATCATTGAAGACATTGTTGATATTTCAAAAATCGAGGCTAATCAGCTTCAGATCACATTTTTACCTTTTGATGTCAACGAATTGATTAACGAACTTCATACTATTTACACAAGAGAACTGGCAAACAATGATAAGAGCGACATCAATCTAATACCGGTTTATGGTAATGCCGATAATTTTAAGATTATTTCTGACGGATTGCGTATCAGGCAGGTAATTACTAACCTAATTAATAATGCAGTCAAATTTACTGAAAAGGGTCATATAAAATTCGGATATGAGATAGAAAACGCACAATTTATAAGGTTCTTTGTTGAAGACACAGGCATTGGTATTGACAAATCAATGTTTGATGTTATATTCGAACCCTTCCGACAAGTCGACGAAGGAGACACGCGTAAATACGGTGGTGCTGGTCTGGGCTTAACCATTGCGCGCGGATTGGTGAAGCTGTTGCATGGCGAAATATGGCTTGAGTCGGTCAAGGACAAAGGCACAACCTTTTTCTTCAGAATTCCGTATAATATATATAATGATGATAATAAACCTGAATCCATGCCAGTAAAAGATCAGCAGATTGACTGGAGCAATAAGAGCATCCTTATTGTTGAAGATGATAATATGAATTATGAATTTCTTGAGGCCTTATTATCACCAACAGGTATAATCATTGAAAGAGCAAAAAACGGCATTCAGGCGCTGACCATGTGCGAAAAGAAATCTTATGATGTAATTATTATGGACATCAGGCTACCCTTGCTTGACGGAATAAAAGCAACAAAGCAAATGCGTAAGGCAGGGATAAAAACGCCCATTATCGCCCAGACAGCCTATGCCATGATGAACGACAGGGATAAATGCCTCGAAGCAGGCTGCGATGATTATATTGCAAAACCCGTTAATAAAAATCTGCTTTTCAAAATCCTTACAAAATTTATTTAATCTGGCAAAAAAACGCGTATAATAAATTGAATTTTCCTTTCAATTACTGAAACTTCAGCTTCTTATTCATGTTTTATTAAGACTCTCGTAAGGTGTAGTTCGCCGCTCGCAACTGCTATTTTTGATAATTAAGCGAAAGTATTAAGGATAATTCCGTCTGAGTTCCTGAATAAATATTTTTTCTTATTTTTACCGGCGCTGTGAGCATGAATGACGGGTGAGCCCACATAGCAAAATATAAACTAATAAGGTAATAATTAATAGCATAAACAATGGCCATAAAAAACAAAATTCAGGAGTTAAGGAAGAAACGTGAAGAAATTCAGATGGGCGGCGGAGAAAAAGCTATTGAGAAACAGGTCTCTATGGGGAAAATGACCGCAAGAGATAGGATACGTACATTGCTCGATGAAGATTCGTTTCAGGAATATGATATGTTTGTCGAACATGATGTTCGCGATTTCGATATGGGGAAAAAAGTGCTTGCCGGTGATGGGGTTATAATAGGCACAGGGACTATTTTTGGAAAACCTGTCTGCATTTTTGCCCAGGATTTTACGGTGGCAGGGGGCTCTCTGGGTGCCATGCACTCAAGGAAAATCGTAAAAATAATGGAGCATGCCCTGAAAATGAAAATGCCGCTTATAGGTATTAATGATTCGGGCGGAGCAAGAATTCAGGAAGGCGTTAACTCACTGGCCGGTTATGGTGAAATATTTTTCCGTAATACCATATCTTCAGGTGTCATACCTCAAATATCTGTTATACTGGGGCCCTGTGCAGGCGGGGCAGTATATTCCCCTGCCCTTACCGACTTTGTTTTTGTGGTTGAAAATATTTCAAAAATGTTTATTACAGGCCCTGAGGTCATCAAAACCGTCCTGGGCGAGGAAATTTCAATGGAAGACCTTGGCGGGGCAAAAGTACACAGTGAAATTACAGGAAATGCGCATTTTTACGCCCGTTCAGAAAAAGAATGCTTTGAACAGATCAAAAAACTGATGACTTTTATTCCACGGAGCAATGAACATAAAGTGCCTGCCATTGAGCCCAAGCCACCTAAAACTTCTTATGCGATTGAAGATATTGTTCCTGATGACCCTAAATTACCTTATGATGTAAGAGATGTTATAAAATCTATTGTTGATGATTCAGATTTCTTTGAAATTCAGGAGTACTGGGCAGCTAATATGGTCATTGGTTTTGGCAGGATGGGCGGCAAAACCTGTGGTTTTGTCTGCAATCAGCCACTGGTACTCGCCGGCGTGCTCGATGTAGATTCATCAGATAAAGCAGCCCGTTTCATCCGCTATTGTGATGCATTTAATATTCCCATTGTTACGCTGGTTGACCTGCCCGGATACCTTCCAGGTATCGACCAGGAACACGCAGGTGTTATAAGGCACGGAGCAAAAGTGCTTTATGCATACAGTGAGGCCACAGTTCCCAAACTTACCGTTATTCTGCGCAAAGCATACGGAGGAGGTTATATCGCAATGGGATCAAGACATCTGAGAGCCGACTTTGTATTTGCATGGCCGACAGCCGAAATAGCGGTAATGGGGCCTGAGGGAGCGGCCAACATCATTTTCCGCAAAGAAATCATGGAAGCAGCAAACCCCGAAGAAATGCGCCAGCAAAAAGTAAAAGAATACAAGGAAAAATTTGCCAACCCATACGTGGCTGCATCACGCGGTTATATCGACACCGTAATTGAACCCTCAGAAACACGAAAAATATTATTGCATGCTCTTGAAGTAGCTACTGAAAAGAGTGTTTCCTTACCTTATAAAAAACATGGCATTCCGCCGTTCTAAGAAAGAATTCGGGAAGTAATTTCAGAAATAAATTAATAACTAAAATTATGAATCAGTCTAAAGAAGATACAATATCCCAGCTTAAAGCTTTAAATATAAGAGGAGAAATATATCACACCCGTTTAACCCGCAAATTTGAAAACAGGAAAAAATGGATAAAACCCAATGAAAAACAGTTACTGAGTTATATCCCGGGTACCGTATGCCAGATTTTTGTAAAATCCGGTGATAAAGTTGACAGGCAAACCAGACTGCTGATTCTTGAAGCAATGAAAATGCAAAACATAATTTATTCACCGGTAGCAGGAGAAATAAAAAATATCTGCGTCAAAGAAGGAGAAAAAATAAAAAAAGGGGTGGTGATGATTGAATTTAAATAATTTCAGATGTTTGATTACCTGAATATTATGAAACAGATAAAAGACAAAAGATGAAAGGACAAAGACGTATAAGCTGCAGACAATTTGTAAATGCAATTAGTAATGAATGAAGATTTCCGATTTTATATGCTTTTGCCTGATTAGAAAGATATCTTTATAGACCATCTGAGCTGAAGACTAAATATCGAAGCAATTTTTTCTTTCTGAAATAATTTTACATTAAAGTATTATTGGATCAAGTTTCTTTGCCACTAGCTGCATAGACACGAAGTAATAACAAAGCTTAATTAATCTATATTGAAATATTTTTGTAGTCCGGAACCAACAAGTTACTTCTATTTCCTGCAAGGAAATTAAACCCTCCTCATCACCCGCCTACCGGCAGCTTTAATGGTCCGCACCAGGTGAAATATTCAAGAAATTCCTTAGGAATAACAGGCGATTCCTTAAAAATACCATATACTGATGAACCGCTGCCCGACATTGAAGCATATAATGCGCCTTTGTTATACAACTTATCCTTAATATATCTAATTTGCGGATAACGGTGAAACACGCTTTTCTCAAAATCATTCCTGAGTTTCTTTTTCCACTCATTAATGGGTAAAAGAACCGTTTTTTCTGGCGGAAATTCAGGATTTGCGGGTGTTATAAATGAATAAGCTTCTGCCGTACTGATATTAATGTTTGGGCAGATAATAATAATATGATAGTCATTCAGTTTTAAGTCAGTATGTTTCATCAGGTTTCCTTTACCATGGGCTGATACAGGTTGATTACGGATAAAAAAAGCACAGTCACTGCCCAGGCGGCTGGCAAAACCTTCCAGCTTGTCCTCACTGATGCCGAGTTTGAATAAATTATTCAGGCCTTTCAGCATAAAGGCAGCATCAGAAGAACCACCACCCAAACCCGAACCTGTGGGAATAATCTTATGAAGGTGAACTGAAACTGCAGGTATTTCATATTCGGTTGCCAGCAGTTTATAAGCTTTTACACAAAGATTATCCTCCTCATTTCCTTCAATCTGCAGGCCCGTTGTTCTGAAATGAATGTGCCCTTGGGGTTTGCTTAAAGCAGGTACTATTTCAAGAATATCTGTTAACCCCACCGGATAAAATATAGTCTGCAGGTTATGGTAACCGTCACGCCGTCTTTCGGTTATGGCAAGACCAAGATTTATTTTTGCATTCGGAAACAATAACATTGTTCTCAAATATTTTTATAAATATAACATTTCAGTCAATTAATTTCATCATTTCACGTACCGATGCCAATATTAAAGTTAAAAATATTTTTCAACAATTGTGAATTGTTTTATTGAATAAACTGTTTAAAAACAATATCAGGTAAAAATGAATGATGCTTTTGTATTTTCTACCTTTGCATGAATTAGTAAATTCAATTGCATTATGGCACAGAAAAAAAATCTGCAGCATACTAACCGAAACTTAATTAATATTGAAGCGGGTAAAATACCTCCACAGGCTATCGACCTTGAAGAGGCCGTTCTGGGTGCCATTATGCTCGAAAAAGATGCTATTCTTGAAGTAATTGATATTCTTACCCCCGAAAGCTTTTATAAGGAAGAACATCAGAAAATATTCAGCGCAATACTTGATTTGTCATCAGGAAACAAAGCAATTGATATCCTCACTGTTACCGAACAACTAAAAAAGAATAAAGTACTTGAGGAAGTGGGAGGCCCTCTTTATATAACCCAGCTTACAAGCCGTGTTGCCTCAACCGCACATCTTGAGTTTCATGCACGTATTGTTGCACAGAAACATATTCAGCGTGAGCTGATAAGGGTTTCATCGGAAATTCAGAATATGGCATTCGATGATAGTGTTGATGTTAATGATTTGCTTGATTTTTCTGAATCTGAACTTTTTAATATTGCCAAAGGCAACATCAAGAAGGAGTCGCAGAAAATCAATGTACTCATTAAAGAGGCTATTCTTCAGATTGAGGAAGCCAGTAAATCTGAAGGAAGCCTTATAGGGATACCCTCGGGCTTTACAAAACTTGACCGGTTGACCAACGGATGGCAGAAATCTGACCTCGTTATTATTGCCGCCAGGCCTTCAATGGGAAAAACAGCCTTTGTACTGTCAATGGCACGAAATATGGCTGTTGAACATAACCGTGCCGTAGCCATTTTTTCCCTCGAAATGGCATCGCTTCAGCTTGTTAACAGACTGATCGTAGCAGAGACTGAATTACCTTCGAACCGCATCAGAAATGGCAAACTGGCTGATTATGAATGGGAACAACTTGATTACAAAATTAAAAGGCTTGTGGAGGCTCCTATTTATATTGACGATACACCGGCCATTTCAATATTTGAGCTAAAGGCAAAATGCCGCAGGTTAAAACGTCAGCATAATGTTGAAATCATCATCATTGATTATCTGCAATTAATGACCTGTTCTTCAGACAATAAAAGCAGCCGCGAACAGGAAGTAAGCACCATTTCAAGGGCATTAAAAAGCATTGCCAAAGAGCTTGATATACCGGTTATTGCTCTTTCGCAGCTTAACCGCGCTGTTGAAATCAGAGCGGGCAACAAGCGCCCTCAACTTTCAGACCTCAGGGAATCAGGAGCTATTGAACAGGATGCTGATATGGTACTATTTATACACCGTCCAGAAGTATATGGATTTACTGAAGATGAAAATGGTAATTCATTAAGAGGGATAGCTGAAATAATTCTGGCAAAACATCGTAACGGGCCAATAGGCGATATTCAGCTCAAATTTATAAAAGAAATGGCCAAATTTACTGACCTTGAGGAAGGAATTATGGAACCATTCATAGATGCTATCAGCCAACCCGTTGCCATAACCAAAGGCTCACGTATGAATGATAATGCAGCTGGTTATGGCTTTAACAAAGATGAGCTATCGAAAGATGCTGATTATGCCGATGAAGTGCCTTTTTAAACTGGTATTTTTATTTCACATTAGTCATTTAGTTCACTTCACTCCTAATGACAAATCAGGGTTAAAACAAGGCGTAGCCAAGGCTATACGAAAATGATATTTTGGTGCAACAAAGTAGTTTGTAATCAGTAATCCATTAAAAACCCGAATGTAAGCAATACAGTCTGAGTTCATCGCAAGGTAAAGGCGGCCAAAAGCAACTGG
>JAJUGM010000023.1 GCA_029268165.1 Bacteroidota bacterium | reverse complement strand
GGGCCGGAGAAAAAGTGCCTGTTGCTGTTGAATGGATTCCCGATGGTGGTATTTCATACATTGCGTTAGAATGTCTTCCTCCTGATGAAAAAGAAAATGAGCAATTATTGTCATTTTATTCTGAGGCAGGCAAGGGTATTGATTATTATTTTATTAACGGAAACAATATTGATGAGGTTATTACGGGTTACAGGCATATTACCGGAAAAGCGCCCATTATGCCCCGCTGGGCTATGGGTTTGTGGCAAAGCCGCGAAAGGTATAAAACACAGCAAGAATTGCTTGATGTAGTAAAGGAATACCGGAAAAGAAATATTCCGCTTGATAACATTGTACTCGACTGGTTTTACTGGGAAGAAGACAAATGGGGCGACCATGGTTTTGACCGTAACAGATTTCCTGATCCTGAAGGCATGATTGCGGAAATACATGAAAAACTTAATGCCCGGATAATGATTTCTGTATGGCCGAAATTTTACAAGAATACGCACCATTATGAAATAATGGATAGAAACGGATGGCTATATCCTGAAAATATAATAAGGGGAAAAAAAGACTGGGTAGGACCGGGTTATCTTTCAACATTTTATGATGCATTTAATGCAGATGCGAGAAAAGAATACTGGAGGCAGATTCATGACAGCCTGTATGTTAAAGGCATTGATGCATGGTGGATGGATGCTACAGAGCCTGATATTGAGTCAAATACATCGCCGGAGACAAGAAAAAAACTCATGTCGCCGGTTGCATTAGGCCCGTCAGAAGAATATTTCAATGCCTATTCATTATTGCACACTCAGGGTGTTTATGAAGGCCAGCGGGGAGTTGATCATGATAAAAGAGTATTTATTCTGACGCGTTCGGCTTTTGCCGGCCAGCAAAGAAACGCTGCTGCAGTTTGGAGCGGAGATGTGGCATCAAGGTGGGTTGATCTGAAAAATCAGATAGCTGCAGGGATAAACATGGCTGCTTCCGGTATTCCATATTGGACTACAGATATAGGAGGCTTTTCATTGGAAAAACGCTTTGAAAATGCTGCCGGAAAAGATCTTGATGAATGGAGGGAACTAAACCTGCGATGGTTTCAGTTTGGCACATTCTGCCCATTGTTCCGTATTCACGGGCAGTATCCCTTCAGGGAAATTTTTAATATGGCTCCTGAAAACCATCCTGTTTATAAAAGCATGGTGTTTTATGACAAGCTGAGGTACCGGCTGATGCCATATATTTATTCGCTTGCAGGAATGACCTATCATAATGACTATACCATATTGCGGCCTTTGGTTATGGATCATGCTTCAGATAAACAGGTACTTAATATTGATGATGAATTCATGTTTGGTCCAGCGCTGTTAGTTTGTCCGGTATATACTTATTTGGCCTGCGAAAAAGAGGTTTATCTGCCGGCAACCTCGGGCTGGTATGACTTGCTTACAGGCGAATATTATAAAGGAGGAGCATCTTATAAGATTAAAGCGCCACTTGAAAAAATACCTGTCTTTGCCAAAGAAGGGGCAATTATTCTTTCAGGGCCTGAAATTCAATATACCGGAGAAAAACCGGTTGATCCTCTTACAGTTTATATTTTTGACGGAAAGGATGGTCATTTTACGCTTTATGAAGATGACGGGCTTACATACAATTATGAAAAAGGAATATTTTCAACAATTGATTTTACCTATAACAACGCAAGTAAAACATTAACAGTAAGCAAAATCATGGGAAGTTACCCTGAAATGCTCAAAGAAAGGGTAATAATAATTAAACTTATTACCCCGGCATCTAAAGGCGGAATAGACTTTTCAGGATTAACGACTTATTCAATAATATATTCCGGAAATGCTGTTAATTTAAAGCTGGAATAATACATTAAAATGAACCACAAATAAAAGTAAAAATGAAAAATAACAGGTTTTTATTAATTTTCGCAATCCTATCATGTTTTATATCATGTAATTATACTAAGAAACATGCTGCAAGAATAACTGAAAGTTTTAATGAAGACTGGTGTTTTATGCTTGCTGATGATTCAACTGCAGCTGGGGTAAAATATGATGACTCAAACTGGCGTCGGCTTGATTTGCCTCATGACTGGAGTATAGAGGGTAGTTTTAGCAAAGACCATCCGGCCACAGCTGGTGGAGGTGCTTTACCAGGAGGTGTTGCCTGGTACCGGAAAACTTTTTACCTCCCGGCATCAGATTCGATGAAAAAAATATTTATTGATTTCGACGGTATTTACCGTAATAGCGCTGTTTATATCAACGGACATTTATTAGGTGTCAGGCCAAACGGATATATCTCTTTCCGGTATGATTTAACTCCTTACTTAAACTTTGATGGTGAAAATGTAATTGCTGTCAAAGTTGATAATTCAAAACAACCAAACTCTCGATGGTACAGCGGTTCGGGGATATACCGGAATGTATGGCTGGTAAAAACAGGAAAAATACATGTAGATCATTATGGAACATATATTACAACTCCCGAAATTAATGAAAAATCTTCGAGGATTTTAATTAATACAAACATTAAAAATGCATTGAATAATGAAGTCGGACAGATAAAACTCAGAACTTCACTTATTAGCCAGGAAGGGAAACGAATTACTTCAAGAACGGATAAAATTACTATTCCTGCTGGCTCAGCCGAAGAAATTCAGCAGGAATTAATTATCAATAAACCCAGACTATGGTCGGTTAATACCCCTTATCTTTATACTGCTGTAACTGAAATTTATTATCATGGCAGTATTATTGACAGATATGAAACGCCTTTTGGCATCCGAAATTTTTATTTTGACAGTAAGGAAGGTTTTATTTTAAATGGCAAACGAGTTAAAATAAAGGGTGTATGCAATCATCACGATTTGGGATGCCTTGGGGCAGCTGTTAATGAAAGGGCAATTGAAAGGCAGCTTGAACTACTTAAAGCCATGGGGTGTAATGGTATAAGGACATCACATAACCCGCCCGCTCCAGAATTACTAAATCTGTGTGATAAAATGGGTTTTATAGTAATGGATGAAGCTTTTGATATGTGGAAAAAAAATAAAACACCTTTCGATTATGCTTTAGACTGGGATGTATGGCACCAACGTGATTTAACAGATCAGATTAAGCGTGACCGTAACCATCCTTCGGTTATTATCTGGAGCATTGGCAATGAAGTGCTTGAGCAATGGGATAGTTCAGGAATTCAAATAACCGCTGAACTAGTGAGAATAGTTAAGAGCCTCGATACTACACGGCCTGTTACAGCAGCCTGTAACCCTCCGGGTCCTTTTAATAATGTAGTAAAATCAGGAGTTCTTGATTTGATAGGATACAATTATGCACACAATGAATATGAAAAATTTCCCGATAATTATCCGGACCGGAAATTTATTGCAACAGAAACCACATCAGGACTAATGACGCGGGGTTATTATGATATGCCATCTGATAGCATCAGGCGTTGGCCTGTTCGCTGGGATATTCCGTTTAGAGGAGGTAACCCGGACAATACCGTATCGGCCTATGATAATGTTTCTGCGCCATGGGGATCAACCCACGAAGAAACATGGAAAATAATTAAAAAACATAATTACCTCTCAGGGATGTTTATCTGGACAGGATTTGATTACCTGGGCGAACCCACACCATACGGATGGCCTTCGCGCAGTTCATATTTCGGAATTATTGATCTGGCAGGATTCCCAAAAGATGTATATTTTATGTATCAAAGTGAATGGACAGATAAACCTGTTCTGCATATATTTCCTCACTGGAACTGGAAGGAGAATCAATTGATTGACCTTGTTGTTTACACCAATTGCGAAGAGGTTGAGTTGTTTCTGAATGACAAATCGCAGGGCACTAAAATGAAAGGGACTGAAGACCTTAGGCTTACATGGAGGTTAAATTATACTCCGGGCACAATTAAAGCGGTAGGTCGTAATCAGGGTGCAACAATTCTTGAAAAAACGCTTAAGACTGCCGGCCAACCTGCCAGACTCTTATTAAAACCTGACAGATCAACAATTAAGGCTGATGGTAAAGATTTGTCATTCATTACTGTTGAAGTGCTTGATAAAGAAGGAAATCCGGTTCCTTATGCAGATAATCTGATAAAATTCAGTGTAAAAGGGAATGCATTTATTACCGGGGTTGACAATGGAGACCCAGTTAGTCATGACCCTTTTAAGGCAGATTTCCGAAAGGCATTTTATGGCAAATGCCTTGTGGTTATCCGGTCAGGGAAATATACAGGGAAAGCGGTTGTTTCAGCAACTTCAGAAGGGCTGGAACCGGCATCAGTTATTATTAACATGAAATAAATACAGATAAATAAAATATGAGAACACGAATTATTGGTATTTTGGCTTATTTAATCTGCGATCTTTTTTCCCCGGGAAACAAGATAATATGTCAGTTACAGGGATTTGGCCTGCAAAATGAGCCTGTTGACATCAGTGCTGATTTTGCCGACTTTAAAAACACTTATTATCTGGCCGACAGCCTGTCTGTGTTTGATCCTGCAACCGGTAAAGGAAAGATCACTTACCGGCGTTATGAATATGCTACAAGGATGGCATTTAATAATATGCTGGCGACTCTTGTGCCCGTGAGGCCAAATGAATTTCCTTCAAATGAATATGCAGTAGCCCCGTCGCTTCCGTTTTACATTGAATTTACTTCTCCGCGAACGGTAAGAATAAGAATGAAATCAGGGCCGGAATTAAGGCCGGAATCGGAATCATTGATGCTGGTAAACGGAAAAGCACCGGTTGATCAATCATGGAAATACAGCAAAGTAGCAGGAGGCTACAAATATACAGGCGAATTTGGTTCGGTAGTGATTACAGTATCTCCTTTCAGGATAGCCTTTTATGATAGTCAGGGTAAACTCTTGACACAAACCATTCATCATAATGACAATTCCGGTACGTTCACCCCGTTTTTGCCATTTTCTTATGTAAGACGTGCATCGGATTATTCGCGTAGTTTTTCAGCCGTCTTCAGCCTCTCACCTGATGAAAAGATATTTGGCTGTGGAGAATCATATACGGCTTTGAATAAGCGCGGTCAGAAAGTTATTTTATGGACTGATGATGCCAATGGCGTTCAGAATGAAACCATGTATAAACCTGTTCCTTTTTTTATGAGCAGCCGCGGATATGGAATATTCATGCATACTTCCACACCTGTTACCTGTGATTTTGGCAGATATTTTGGCGGTATCACATCGTTGATGATAGGAGACGAAGATCTTGATTTATTTATCTTCTATGGGAAACCCAAGGAAATACTTGATGCATATACCGGTTTGACCGGAAAATCACCCATGCCTCCTTTGTGGTCTTTTGGATTCTGGATGAGCCGGATTACCTATTTTTCTGAAAAAGAAGGCAGAGCAGTGGCTGATAAATTGCGTGTCAACAACATTCCGGCTGATGTTTTGCATTTTGATACAGGTTGGTTTGAAACCGACTGGCGTTGTGATTATCAGTTTTCCAAATCAAGGTTTGAAAATCCTGAGAAGATGATCAGGGATTTGAAAGCTCAGGGTATTCAGACCTGTTTGTGGCAATTGCCTTATTTTGTGCCGAATAATCGTCTTTTTCCTGAAATAATTGAAAAACAGTTATATGTGAAAAATGATAAAGGCACATTACCCTATGAAGATGCAGTGCTTGATTTTTCTAACCCTGAAACAGTTGCATGGTATCAGCAGCAGATAGCGGGCTTATTAAAGCTGGGAGTTGGAGCCATAAAAGTTGATTTTGGCGAAGCAGCCCCGGCAAAAGGAATTTATGCTTCCGGAAATTCAGGATTTTACGAGCATAATTTATATCCGTTAAGGTATAATAAAGTGGTTTCTGATATCACACAACAGATAAAAGGAGAACGAATAATATGGGCACGCAGCGCCTGGGCAGGAAGCCAGCGGTATCCGTTACACTGGGGAGGCGACCCTGCTAATACCAACACAGCCATGGCAGCTACCTTGCGTGGCGGATTATCTTTGGGTTTATGTGGTTTTTCATTCTGGAGTCACGATATTGGGGGTTTTGTATTAAAGACACCTGAAGAACTCTACCGGCGATGGACTCCCTTTGGGATGCTTTCATCGCACGTCCGAAGCCATGGTACACCGCCTAAAGAGCCGTGGGAATATGGTGAAGATTTCATGAATGCCTTTCGCGAAGCTGATAATATGCGATACAGGCTCATGCCCTATATCTATGCCCAGGCCAAAGAATGCACTGAAAAGGGACTACCGATGGTAAGGGCGCTTTTTATTGAATTTCCTGATGACCCGGGTTCATGGCTGATTGATAACGAATATCTTTTTGGCGCGGATATCCTTGTTGCCCCTTTGTTTGAAGAATCAACCAGGCGGGATGTTTATCTTCCTCCAGGTAACTGGACAGATTATCAGACCGGAAAAGTTTATTCAGGAGGATGGCATCAGATAGAGGCAGGAAAAATTCCGATTATTATGCTCGTGAGGGGAGGATCAGTAATACCTCATATAAAACTTGCCCAGTCAACACAGTTTATGGACTGGTCAGAAATAGAACTTGTTGTTTTCTCAGCAGGCCTGACATCAGCTGGCACTGTTTTATACCTGCCCGGTGATGACACATTAAAGCAATTAAGCCTTAAAATGAAAGATGGAAAATTTATTTTGCAATCAGATCCGTATGCAGGAAAAGTCAAATGGCAGATTACAGCCCGATAAAAACTTTAATAATTATTAACAAATGAAAATCAACAATTTATATCTTATAATTTTTGCTATTGCCATAATCTTTGGCATGAGCACATGTACTCAAAAGCAAGCCGGTGTAACAACTGTTAAAAACGGTATTATTATCAGGTCAAAACAACAATACATTAAAGTGCAATATTATGCCGATAACATAGCCAGAGTTATGAAATGGCCTTCAGCAGGGACAGATAAAAAAAACAGCCTTTCGGTGATTATGGATAGCATTCCTGAATTACCTATAGAGGTTAATAAATATAGAGACAGTATCATACTTAATTCAGGCAAGCTGATAGTAAAAATAATGCGCAAGGCAGGTACGGTTGAATATCTGTCAGCCGCTCATCAGCGTGTTCTAACAGAAAAAGAAGCAGCTGTGTTTACTCCGGTAATATATGATAAAGACTCGGGCTACAGCATGCAACAAAATTTTATTCTTACTCCGGATGAGGGCATTTACGGATTAGGCCAGCATCAGTATGGTTACTTCAATTACCGCGGCAAAACGGTTAAACTGGTACAGGCAAATACCGAAGCTGTTAATCCCTTTCTTGTTTCAACCAATCATTATGGACTTTTCTGGGACAATTATTCAAAAACAGTTTTTGATGACAACGCTGAGCGCCTGATGGTGTGGTCAGACATGGGCAATAACATCGATTATTATTTTATTTATGGAACCAGCATCGATTCAGTCATATCGGGTTACCGTAAACTAACCGGCGATGCGCCTATGTATGGCAAGTGGGCTTATGGTTACTGGCAAAGCAAGGAACATTATGATACGCAGGCTGAATTGATGAGTGTAGCAGAAAAATACAGAAAACTGAAGATTCCGATTGATAATATGATTCAGGACTGGGATTACTGGAATGGCGCTCCAAACTGGGGAGGTATGTTTTTTGACAAAACCCTTTTCCCCACACCTGATGAAATGTGTGACCGGTTGCATAAAATGAACTATCATATTATCATTTCAATATGGCCTGCATTTGGCCCAAAAACAGCTGTATATGCAGACATGCTGAAACACGGATATTTATATAAGCCAATTGGCTGGGCAGGATTTAAATACTATGATGCTTTTAATCCGGAAGCCAACAGGCTTTACTGGCATTACCTTAAAAAGGGTTTATACTCAGTGGGCCTCGACGGCTGGTGGATTGATTCCACTGAACCCGATGTAATCAATGCACTGACAAAAGAAGCTACTGAGTATGAACTAAAAAAAATGGGCAGCAATTATCTGGGTTCATGGGGACGCTATCTGAATGCATTTTCTCTGGTGATGACAGAAGATATTCATAAATACTGGCGCGAAGAAACATCAAACCGCAGGGCATATATTCTCACGCGTTCCACTTTCGGAGGACAGCAGCGGAATGCAGCCACAACCTGGTCGGGCGACATTGGTGCAAGCTGGGAGGTTTATCGCCGACAGATTTCTGCAGGGATAAACCACAGTATGTCAGGCATTCCTTACTGGACATTCGATATTGGAGCTTTTGTACTGGGCGCCTATGATGGTGTATTTAGCAGAGGAGGCAAAGACCCGGCCTATCAGGAGTTATATACCCGCATGTTTCAGTTTGGCGCATTTTGCCCTATTTTCCGTTCACATGGCTCAGAAACACCCCGTGAAATATGGGAAATGGGTGAGTTTACTGAACACATCAAATTATTTGATGAACTAAGATATCGTTTAATGCCCTACATTTACTCACTTGCGTGGAAAGTAACCCATGAGGGTTATACCATCATGCGCGGCCTGCCAATGGATTTTCCTGACGATAAAAGCACGTATAGTATTGATGATCAGTATATGTTCGGGCCTGCAATGATGGTTTGTCCTGTTACAGAATACATGTATTACCGGCCACCTGAAGATACAAGGCTTATAAGCCCTGTTTATTTCCGGACAAATGATGGGAAAACAGGCCTGAATGCCAGTTATTACAAAGACGATGCTTATAAGAATTTAGGAAAACAGCAGATTGATTCAAACATCAACGTGTTCTGGTACACCGGAAGGCCTGATTATGTAACTGATTCAATGTTTTCAATCAGGTGGGAAGGAAAACTAATCCCTGATGAAACAGGAAAGCACCAGTTTCATATTAAAAGCTTTGACAGAAAAAGGATTATTCTTAATGGTGATACATTGCCTATGGTTTATACCAGTGTGGAACAATATACCAGATTGGTTGATTTAAAGGCAGGACAACAATATAATGTTATTGTTGAAACAGAAAACCGTTCAACAGGGGCTGCACGTATGCAATTGTTCTGGAAAACACCTGCAGCATTTGCAAGGGAAAAAATGGCCGTTAATAAAGAAAAAAGCAGGCCGCTTTACCTTCCCGATTCTCACATCTGGTATGATTTCTGGACAGGAGAAAGCATACAGGGTGGACGGAAGGTAACAATGGCTGCCCCTATTGACAGAATACCTTTACTGATAAAGGCAGGATCAATTATTCCTTTGGGGCCTTTTATACAATATTCAGCAGAAAAACCTGCTGACCCGATAGAATTAAGGATTTATCAGGGCGAAAATGGCAATTTTGTTTTATATGAAGATGAGAATGACAACTACAATTATGAGAGGGGAATATATTCAACCATATCATTTTCCTGGAATGATACAAAAAAAGAATTAATTATTGGAGAAAGGCATGGGCAATTTCCCGGTATGTTGAAGAACAGGATATTTAAAATTGTTTTGGTAAAAGCACAACATGGTACAGGAATTGGGTTAACTTCACATCCGGATAAAATCATTCATTATGACGGTAAAAAACAAGTGGTTGTATTTTAAAAAGCACATTTACCTGAAAAACGGTTGTATTGCAGTTTTCTTTCGGATTGTTTTACTGTGTATTGTTGCAGACGACTTATATGCACAGTATCAGTATCCCTTTCAGAATCCTGATTTATCTGAAGAAGAAAGAATAGACAATTTGTTATCGCTTATGACTCTTGACGAGAAAGTTAATTGTCTGAGTACTGACCCAAGTGTTCCGCGGCTTGGAGTTAAAGGAACAATGCATGTGGAGGGATTACATGGGCTGGCAATGGGAGGCCCTAGTAATTGGGGGAGGCGTAATCCGGCACCCACTACTATTTTCCCGCAGGCTATAGGTCTGGCCGAGTCATGGGACCGGAATGTTATGCAACAAGTGGCCTCTGTAGAAGGTTATGAGGTCAGGTATATGTTTCAGAATGAGAAATATAAGAGGGGAGGGCTGGTTGTCAGGGCACCTAATGCCGATCTGGGGCGTGATCCACGATGGGGTCGCACGGAAGAATGTTACGGAGAAGATGCCTGGTTTAATGCACAGATGGTAGTTTCGTTTATTAAAGGCCTTCAGGGTAATCATCCAAAATACTGGCTGACAGCTTCGTTGATGAAACATTTTCTGGCTAACAGCAATGAAAACGGACGGAACAACACCTCGTCCGATTTTAGTGAACGCCTGTGGCGCGAATACTATTCGTATCCGTTTTACAGGGGAGTAACTGAAGGAGGCTCAAGAGCTTATATGGCGGCTTATAATAGTTACAACGGAATTCCCTGTACTGTTCATCCCATGCTTAAAAATATTACGGTTGATGAATGGGGACAGAATGGAATTATTTGTACTGATGGCGGGGCATACAGGTTGCTGGTTTCAGCTCATAAATACTACCCCGATCTTTATCATGCTGCAGAGGGTTGCCTCAAAGCAGGTATCAACCAGTTTCTCGACAATTATAAGGAAGGTGTTTACGGAGCCCTGGCCAATGGATATATCAGGGAATCAGATATTGATAGTGCTTTGAAAGGTACGTTCCGCGTGATGATAAAACTGGGATTACTTGACCCGCCTGAAATGGTGCCATATAATAAAATAGGCGTTACCGATACTATTGAGCCATGGCTTACGGAAAAACATCGTAAAACTGCTCTTGAGGTAACACGAAAAACTATTGTTCTGCTAAAAAATGATAAACAACTTTTACCACTGAATACAAGAAAAATTAGTTCAATAGCTGTTATAGGCCCGTTGGCTGATTCGGTATTACTCGACTGGTACAGCGGTACTCCGCCTTATAAAGTAACTCCTCTTGATGGCATAAGAAATAAAGTTGGTAAAAATGCCAAAGTGCTTTTTTCTGTTGACAACCGCTTCAATAAAGCCGTTGAGATTGCCCGTGAATCAGATGTTGCTGTTGTTGTAGTTGGGAATCATCCTACCGGCAATGATGACTGGGAGAAATGCCCCGTGCCAAGTGACGGAAAAGAAGCGGTTGACCGCAAGGTAATTATACTCGAGCAGGAAGAACTTATTAAGCGTGTTTATGAGGCAAATCCCAATACCATTGTTGTGCTTATCAGCAGTTTTCCTTTTGCAATAAACTGGACTAAAGAACATATACCGGCCATCGTTCACATGACACATTGCAGTCAGGAAACAGGCAATGCACTTGCCGATGTTCTGTTTGGAGATTATAATCCGGCAGGCCGGTTGGTACAAACCTGGCCTGAATCGGAAAAACAACTTAAGCCGATGATGGATTACGACATTACTCATGGCAGGACTTATATGTATTTTAAGGAAAAACCCTTGTTTGAGTTCGGTTACGGTTTAAGTTACAGTTCTTTTGAATATACTGGTTTAAGAATTAGTAACAGGACATTGACTGCTGACGGACAGATATCAGTGAGCGTGGATATAAAGAACACTGGCAACATTGCTGGGGATGAGGTAGTTCAGCTGTATATCAGACATCTGAACTCAAAGATTCAGAGGCCCGATATAGAATTAAAGGGCTTTGAACGGGTAAATATTAAACAGGGAGAAGTCAGAACGGTTGAAATACCTCTTAAGGCTTCAGATCTGGCTTACTGGGATGAAAACAAGCATGAATTTATTGTTGAGAAAGACAAGATAATGATAATGATTGGCACTTCATCAAGAAACATTAAATTTACAGAGGTAATAAAAATCAACTGAAAAAATGAACTAAACACCAAGGCGCCATGAAGAAATTAACAATTAATTATTTATTAATCATTACAATAGCTTTCTTACTGCCTTTAAAATCCTTTACTCAGAAATTTAAAGGCCTTGCCCTTAAGCCTCCGATGGGATGGAACAGCTGGAATCATTTTGCCTGTGATGTAAATGAAAAAACAATAAGGGAAATAGCTGATGCCATTGTCAGCAGCGGAATGAAAGATGCCGGTTATATTTATGTCAATATTGATGATTGCTGGCATGGCCAGCGCGACAGCCTGGGTTTTATTCATCCCGATCCTGAGAGGTTTCCTTCGGGCATGAAGGCATTGGCTGATTATATTCATTCAAAAGGTCTGAAGCTGGGTATATACTCCGATGCCGGCTGGAAAACATGCGGTGGCAGGCCAGGGAGCCGGGGCCATGAATATCAGGACGCGCTGACCTATGCATCATGGGGTATTGATTACCTCAAATATGACTGGTGTTATACTGATGAACTCAATGCGCATGGTGCATACCTCACCATGGGCCATGCACTGGTTGACGCAGGCCGGCCAATTGTTTTCAGCCTTTGCGAATGGGGGAATAACAAACCCTGGGAATGGGGTAAAGAAATAGGCCATTTATGGAGGACAACAGGAGATATTTATAATTGTTTTGATTGTGTTATTGATCATGGCACGTGGAAATCATGGGGTGTTATGCAGATTCTTGACATGCAGGAAGGCCTCAGGGTGCATGCCGGCCCTGATCACTGGAACGATCCTGATATGATGGAAGTTGGCAACGGAATGCCGGTTAACGAAGACCGTGCTCATTTTTCGATGTGGTGCATGCTGGCAGCCCCTTTAATTGCAGGTAACGACGTCAGAAAAATGACTAAGGAAACTGTTGAAATACTTACCAACAGGGAGGTTATTGCCGTTGACCAGGATTCATTAGGCATTCAGGGTTTTAAATATCAGGCGATTGATAGTATTGAGGTGTGGGTAAAACCGTTAATAAATAACCAACTTGCAGTTTGTTTTCTTAACAGGGGTAAAGCCGCACGTGAAATAAGCTTTGACTGGTCGAGACATGTGGTTAAAGATGATTTTTCGGGCATGATTTATAATTTCAGCCAGAAAGAATACAACATCAGGAATCTGTGGCTCAAAAAAGAAGCCGGTACAACACGAAATCCATTAAAATCAACCCTTGGAGGCCATGATGTACTTATGGTTAAGCTAACGCCGGTGAAATAATTATTATCCGGTAAATTAATAATATTGCTAAAAACATGTGTTTTCAATGAACGAGCATAAACACTTATGCATATATGACTTAAAGTGTACAGTGAGATTGCTTCGTCAGCGCATTCATCCCAAATTATTCATTGGGAGCTCTCAGAAAGAGCGAACCAATAAATAATCCCGATTTAGAAAAATCACTTTTCTGGTGCAGCACCAGCAAACCGGAAAAGTTGATTTTTCTTAATCGTATTGCATTAGAAGTTTTTCTAATGCAATATTTGGGTTCATCATTTACCAGGCTCACACATTCTGCATGTTTCCTCGCAATGACGCGAGGGGATGGATGTATTTACCGAATTGCGAATTATTGGGCTGTACAGTATTTTATGAAAAACAGCAATTGTAAAAGATTTTTGCAACTTTTAAAAATGGTTGTTATTGCTGATGTTATACAATTACTAAATATATGACTTCAAGTCAAATGGAATAGGCAGGAACGGATTGATTAATGTTAGCATCTAAATTTTACTTTAATAATATGCAATACTCCTTTATAATGTTGATAAATTTGTAATAAAAAATGAATTATACTTTAGTCAGAAAAATAGTAACGTATTTTTCGAAACAACCGGTTAAACAAGCATGGTTATTTGACTCTTATGCTCGTTCAGAAGAACATGGGGAGAGCGATATTGATATCATGGTTCAATTTGTTCCTGAAGCAAAAATAACATTATTTAAATATGTCCATATGGTTAATGATTTGCAAAAGTTAACTGGTAAAAGGGTTGATCTGGTTGAATATGGCCAGCTGAAACACTTTGCTGCAAGTCAGGTTGAAAGTGGACAAGTTCTGATTTATAAGAGAAAAGCCGAAAAATAATGAAAGGCTGCTTCATATGATTGAAGCAATTGATAATATACTTGAATTTGTTAAAGATAAAACCTTTGATGACTATAAAAAAAAGATAAGATTTTGAAGTTTGCGATTATTAAGAATCTGGAAATAATTGGTGAAGCTGCTTATCTATTAACCAATGAGTTTAAAACACAGTATATTCTTATATTGAATGGAATGATATGATAGGGATGAGACATATACTTGTTCATGGTTACTATCAAATTAAAGATGATATTATATGGGCAACTATTGAAACTGATCTCAAGCCATTAAGATCTGATTTGTTAAAGATTATTAAATTATAATTTTTAGATTTACTAATCTTTACAAACCAAATTTTAAAGGTTTTGTTTTCTACGTTTAAGTACAGTATATTTGCAGAAACATGCAATAGATTAGTCTAATGCAATACCTTTAGGTATGACTTTTGGCGAACATATTATGCTTTTACGCAAGCAAAAAGAGCTTTCTCAGACTGCTTTGGGTAAAGCAATCGGCGCATCAGGCGATATTTTCGGAAGGTACGTGCGCAATATTATGACAATCTCTCTTGATGTGATTGTTAAGATTGCTGATGCTTTAAGAGTTCCGATTGATTACCTGGCAGGGAAAATCAATATTAAACCGGACAGGAATACCTTAAAACGACTTAAAAGTATTACCACACTTACAGGCGAAAACAAATCGTTTATATTTCGTATGACTGATATGGCTTTGCGGGATTTAAAAACTGTTGAGGCTTACGTTACAAAATAAAAAATTAAAACTATGAACTTACAATATATTACAGACACAAAAGGTCATAAAAAAGCCGTACAGCTTCCCATAAAAGATTGGGAGCAGATACAAAAAGACCTTGACGAACTGGAGCGTTTAAGGAATAAAAAACTATTCATGACTGAGCTGGCCGAAGCTGTTGAAGAAATGAAGCAGATTAAAGAGGGCAAAAAACAAGCCCGTAACGCCGAAGATTTCCTCAATGAGCTTTAATGTAAAAACCATATCCGTTTTTGAACGCCAGGCCAAACGCCTGATGAAAAAATTCCCGTCGCTTAAGAAAGAAATACAGCAACTTATAAAAGAGCTAAAGGAAGAACCTGAAAAAGGCACTTCCATTGGCCATAACTGCTATAAAATACGCCTTGCCATTGCCAGTAAGGGTAAAGGGAAATCAGGAGGAGCAAGGGTTATTACCCATCTTGTTTTTAAGGACGGTACCGTTTACCTTCTTACCATTTACGACAAATCGGACATTGAAAACATTACCGATAAAGAAGTTCTGGAACTTATAAAATTGATTCCATAAAAAATCCAGATTGCCCCCAATTTTGTTAAGGATATGTGATTGTAAAATTTGTAGTTTCCAATTCCTCCCATGTATCAAAATTTACCCGTTTGGCTACTATATATTCGTTTCTGATTTGTTCCCAAGGGATAGTTGTTATCGATTCAAAATCTAATAGATAATATTGATAACTGCCTTTTGATAATACATACTTAAGATTGGATTTTACTTCTCTATTTTTTTTGGTAGAATATGGTTTTATTAGATAAAAATCAGATATACCATTCTGCCAAGGATAATCCATACTTAAAGTAGTATCTAAAATCGAAAGACTTTTATATTCTTTATAAAAAACAAGTTTAATGTCTGTGTTATTTTTGATGATAATATCTCGCACTTCTTCAATATCATGTGAACAGCCTGTAAATATAATAGACAATAGCCCAATATAAAGAAGTCTAAAGGTTAATTTTTGTTTTAATTTGACATGTGACATCAATAAAATGTAAAATAAAAAAATCAAGTAATATTTACAGACTTTTTTTACATCCTTTTTTGTGTCAGGACAAAAAAGGATGTGGGGTCTGGGGCAAAGCCCCATCACAATTTGCTTTTATACATCAGAATTTCTCAAAAAAATATTTATCTGTCAGGATAAATTTGATTATTCACCATACCTGGGTTAATGTATTGGATACACATTTATTGCCATTGCCGTCGGTTTAAACCGACGGCAAATAAACATTGCTGCCGCTTGGTGCTTGGCAGAGATGGGAGATTGCTTCGACAGCGCATTCATCATTTGCCAGGTTCATACATTCTGCACGCTTCCCCGCAATGACGCGAGAGAAGGGGTGTTGTTGCCGAATTCCAAGTCACCAGGTCTGTGTGTTGTTTGATGAAAAGTGATGAGAGTGAATGGAAAAGATAATCAAAATATATAATGGAAAGCTTTTCGTCAGTGCTAAATACGTGCCATTGGCAGGAATCGTGCATATTACTTAGTCCAGCACCCTGATTCTGTTTTTCTCAAGTACTAAAAATGAATGATGTATTAATAGCTCTGTAATTTTAGCAAGATTTCTTCTAAAATACTCTTTTAGCTCGCTCAGACTAATATTCCCAAGTTTTACATGGATTAACTTGTATGGTTTTTTATTTGATATATAAGAATAATAAAAATCTATATCCTTGGTAATTACTATGCGTTCTTCTGAAACTGATATTGCATTAATTTCTGTATCGTTAGTCTGATTACCGGTTTTCAGTTCAGAAGTCTGGATAATATCATGGCC
>JAJUGM010000022.1 GCA_029268165.1 Bacteroidota bacterium | reverse complement strand
TTATTGAATAATTTTCACCATTAAAAAGTTTGTCTGTAAAAATGAAACCGGTCCCGTACTTATAAACTTCCATACTGCTATTTGATACCTGTGATACATAGTGCCCATTCATAACCATTTCAACCTGATTGTCTTTTGTCATAAGATATAAAGGACCTTTGGATATGACTGTATCTATCACAGGGCCTGCATTTTCAGGGTAGTAATATTCGTAACTATACATATTTTTTTTGATTTCAACAATATAATAGTTATTATCATTAGCGGGATCGTTAAAGTTTATGCCCACTTCATAGGCATAATATTCGTCGCTCCACTCGTCCCTGATTAGCCGTTTTACTGTATCAACTTTTTCAATATTAACTTTTTGCATGGTTTTTATCGTTGAGGTAACCGGTTCAAAACCGTCTGCCATGGCAGTAATTCTGTATTCCTTATTTTCAGATGGTCTGAATCCGCTGTTAAAGTAATAACCGTTTTTAAAGCTGTCGAGTGTGGTTACCAACATATCTCCTTCATAAACGGCAACATTTGCATCAGTTATCCATGTAATCTCTTCTTTATCAAGTGTTCCAATTGAACGGCTTAAATGCACCTGCAGCATACTGTCGGGGTTTAGTATGGCATTCATTACAATTTTCGGGTCTTTCTTTTTTACCTCAAAGTCGTCAACCGGCTTGATACACGAATGCAGTGAAATTAATGCAGGTATGAAAGCCATGGCCTGAATTAATATCTTTATATTGATTGAACTCATATTTGTTGTTTTTCAGAATCTGATGTTGTTTTAAAAACTGATATTATACCTGAAATAAGGTATAACCGGGAAAAATGAAATCTGTTTAAGTACTTTCTTTGGCGGTTTTGGTGTGCCATCAGAATAATAACCATATTTGTAATCCTTAAAAATAAAAAACGGGTTTGAACGGCTGTAAACATTATAAGCGCCAAAGCTCCAGCTGCGTATGTATTTTTTCTTGTCTTTGTGAAAACTAACATTCAGGTCAAGACGATGGTAAACAGGCAGCCTGTAGTTATTCCTTGAAGAAGTATATTCAAGGAACTTATCATTCTGTTCGTAATAATAGTAATCGTTATTGCTGTAAATATTATTGCTGATGATATACTGAAACGGGTTTTCAAACATTTCTTCCCCAAAAGTAAACGGATATCCTGAACCAAATACCCATGCACCGCTGACGTCAATTTTATCATTAAATTTATGGGTAACAGCTATTGCCAGATCATGCCTGCGGTCCCATTTATAAGGAAAAACTTTTCCAAAGCTTATTTCATCAAATTTTCTTTGTGACCATGCCAGCGTGTATGCTATCCAGCCTGTTGTTTTTCCGGTCATGCGCTGCAGCATAAATTCAGTTCCGTATGACCATCCTTTGCCTGCAACAATCTGAGATTGCCAGTTGCCTTGCACATCATAATAACTTGCTCCTTCTTTATATTCAATCACATGGTTCATTTCTTTATAGTAGCCCTCAAGGGTTAACTCGAAACTATGCAGTATTTTTACTGCAAAACCCATTGCTGCCTGCCACGATCGCATAGGCCTGACAGTATCAGTCACCGGAACCCATAAATCGGTGGGGAGGCTCATGCTCGAATTGGCCAGCAGATGAATATTCTGCTGCATTTCAGCATAAGATGCTTTAACTGAAATATTGTTGTTTATCATATATCTGGCTGACAACCGGGGTTCATAGGAAAGATAGGTTTTCCCTTTAACATGGAAACCTGCAAACCTCAATCCGAGGTTAACTTTTAGGTCCCTTAACACAGAAATCTCATCTTCTGCATAAGCTGAAAATTCGTTGGCATAAATTTCTGCAGCGCCAAAAGTAGTATCAATATTCTGGCCGATTTCGTCAAAACGCACCCGCTCAACAAACACGCCGGGGGAAAACGTATGGTAAGTATTGTCCAAACCGAACAAAATAGTATGAGAAGCCGATGGCCTGAAGTCAAAATCTAATTTTAGAGCCAGGTCTTCTATGCCTGAATTATAAGCAAATTCAAATTCATTTTTCAGTGTGGAATCGGTATAAATATATTTTGACAACCAGCTGTCGGCAATTTCCATCTTATATCTGCTATAAGTGGCAGTCAGATTACCAAAGAGATTACTGGAAAAAATATAGTTCCAGCGAAGGGCCGATGTTATATTACCCCACCAGAACTTCATTTTCATTTTATCCTGCAAAGTATAATCATAATCTTCGTATTCACTTTTGAAGGAAGCGTAAGCTTTGTCTTTACCCGTATAGGCACTCAGATATAAACGGCTGCGGTCAGAAAATTTATAATTTACTTTGGCATTAAAGTCCTGAAAGAAATACCCCGAAAGACCGTTATACTCTGTTTCAGCAGCCTTGCTCAGCGCTTTCTGGGCCGGAAAAGTTAATATATCATAATAGGTACGCCTGGCTGAAATAATAAATGAAGCTTTATCTTTAACAATAGGTCCCTCAACCGAAAGGCTTGTAGCAATAAGACCAAGCGAAGCATCAACCTTATATTCTTTCATATTGCCTTCTTTCATTTTGATGTCGAGAACCGACGAAAGCCTGCCTCCGTAGCGTGCCGGGAAACCTCCCTTGTAAAGTTTGAAACTATGAATGGCATAAGGATTAAACACCGAAAAAAAGCCGAACAAATGATTTACATTATAAACAGGCACGCCATCAAGAAGTATCAGGTTCTGGTCGGCGCCGCCTCCTCTAACATATAATCCGCTTAAACCTTCTGTACCGCTCTGCACACCGGGCAATAACTGAATTGATTTCAGCACATCGAGTTCGCCTAATAATGAAGGTAGCTGCCTTATTTGTTGCATGGGTATTTCAACAAGGCTCATCTGCGTGCTTCTGACTTTTGCATCGGGACTCTTGTCGCTGATTACCACTGCTTCAATCATCAGTTCCTGTTTAATAGCCAGGTTGATTACGGTGTCTCTGGTAAGCATAAATTCTTTGTGAACGGTTTCGTAGCCTACATAGGAGTATACTAGCTTTACCTTACCTGCAGGCATTTTCAGGCTGTAAAACCCGTAATAATTTGTAACAGTACCTGTATAGGTGTCGGGATTGTATATGTTGGCCGAAACGAGCTGTTCGCCTGTTCCGTCATCAGTCAGTGTGCCGCTCACCGTATAATACTGGGCAGCTGAAAAAGTAATGAAAAAAATATTCGCACAGAAAACAGTAAATAATTTGGACATCAGTTTCAGGTTTAGGGTAATGTTTTACAATGCAATCAGTTATCTGATATTCAAAACTTTTTCAATGAATTTTTATTGCGTTTTTTCAGAAATTTTTAATTCAGTTGTTTTTGAGAAACAATTTTTTTAGCCAGAACCATTGCATTGTATGCATTTACAATGCCTCCGGTGCGGGAGAGCCGCGTAAACCTTATTTTTCTGGTTTGATTTCCCTTCTCAGCGGGATAAAAAACACGTAATTTTTCAGGTCTGTTTACAGATTGAAGAATGATATCTTTTATTTCAGATGCATTTAGCTGAGGAAAATATGACCATATCATGGCAGCGATGCCTGAAACTACCGGTCCTGAAAAACTCGTTCCGCTGGCTGAGTTATATTTGTTCCCGGGATATAATGAAACAATATCAACACCGGGTGCAAAAAGATCAACGTTTTTTTGCCCGAAGTTTGAAAACCCGGCTACAAATTGTTCGTTTAGTAGATTTGAGGTGGCTCCTACGGTTATATAGTTTGAAGCCTCAGAACCATCAATATATCTTCTGGTAGGATATTGCATGTTTTTATCAATGTTATAGGCATCATTACCTGCAGAGTGAATCAGTAGTACATTATTATTCACAGCGTGTTTCATGGCTTCATCAACAAATTTCTTCTGGGGGGAAAAACTTTTGCCAAAACTCATGTTGATAATATTTGCTCCGTTGTCAACGGCATAGCGTATTGCCAGCGCAATATCTTTATCATATTCATCCCCGTCAGGCACAGCTCTTAAGACCATGATTTCAACATGCTCAGCAACGCCATCAATACCTTCGTTGTTATTCCTGTTTGCTGCAATAATTCCGGCAACAAAAGTGCCATGTTCGGGCGATGGCCCTTTAACATCATTATTTCCGTATCCTGTATCCATAATATCGGCCGGGTCATCTGAAATGACCGCCCTGAAATTTATGTTTTTGTTTAGCTTCTTGTCAAGATAATCACTATTGTATTGCTTGAAGTCGTTAAGCTCCTTAAGGGTGATGTTATTGTCAAAAACATAAGTCATGAAATTTTTTGCCAGCGTTATTGAATCGGCAGTGCTTGTAATGCGTGCAAGATCGGATGGCAGTAATGTATCTGTGCCAAGGTAGCTGGTTAAAGTAGCTGATGCCTTGTAGTATGCTTTTTCAAAAAACTCTATATAGTTTTTTTCGGATTCATGTTTTTTTAGCTCAGCTTCGTATTTTTTCCTGCTGGCAATATAATTCCTGTAATTTTCCCATTCAGATTGAGGCAGTTCATTAATTGAACTGACATGCGAAAATATGGAATCATATTTTCTGACAATCCTGACATATTCATAATTTTCAAAGCGGATGTTTTCACCTGAGGCATTGCCCAGAAAATTCCATCCATAAATATCGTCAATATAACCGTTTTTGTCGTCGTCAATTCCGTTTGCGGGTATTTCATCAGTATTGACCCATATTTTGTCTTTCAGGTCAATATGATTAATGTCAATGCCACCGTCAATCACTGCAATGATAACTTTTTTGGCCGGTTTCAGTTCAGATAAAATTTCCCTGTAGGTCCGGTCAATACTTGCTCCCTGCACTGAATCTTTTACCGGGTCGAGATTGTACCAGTTGACCTTTTGTATATCAAAAGAATCAATTGAAGAAAAAGGGCCTTCAGCAAATCCATTTTGAATGAAAAGGAACCTTAAAGTAATCAAAAACACTACATACCATGCTATTAAATCCTTACGCTTGCATCTCATAATAATACGCTTAAAAACTAACTGATCACAGAATATATACACAGATTAATGCCCAAACCATTAAAAATACCTGCTATCCCATAATAACCCTGATGTAGTTTTCCTGTCTGAGTTTTTCAACAGGTATATAATTCCCATTAATGGCTTCATCGTTTAATATTATTTGTTCAACTCCTTTTTCAACATTTTTTTCATTTTTGACTTCAATATGCAGTATTTTATTACGGAATTTGCGGGTTGCCCTGAAACCTGTCCATTCAGAAGGAATACACGGGTCAATGGTGATACCGGAATATTCGGGTCTGATGCCCAGGATATATTGTGTAATTGCATAATATGTCCATGTAGCGGAGCCGCTGAGCCATGGAATTCTCGATTTACCGAAGGCAGGACTGCATTTGCTGTGGGTGCTCTGGCAAACCACATAAGGTTCGATTTCACGGATTTCAGCTTTATCATTATAGGAAGAGGGCAGGTATGATTTCAGGTAGGTATAAGCCTGGTTGCCATGCCCGAGCATTGCTTCTGCAATAACAGCCCAACCCTGTGTATGTACAAAAATGCCGCCGTTTTCTTTTGTGCCCGGGTTCATTAGTTGTGCCCTCACAATAGTATAGTCTGATGATGTATATGGAGGGTCACACAACGAAATGCCATAATCAGTGGCCAGTCTTTCCCTCACATGTTTCATTGCGGTTTCAGCCTGTTCTTTTGTAGCTGCCCCGCTTATAACCGACCAGGCCTGCGGGTTAAGATAAATCTGGCCTTCATGGTTTTCCTTTGAGCCGAATTTCAACCCATCAAACCGGTATCCGCGCATAAACCACTGTCCATCCCATGCATGTTGCTGAATTTTTTTGTCAAAATCATGAAGCAGGCTGGCGGCCCATTCTTCTTCAGCTTTATTATTTAATAAACGTGAAATGTCTATGTATTCTTTCAGCGCAAAACGCAGCTGCATGGCTACAAAAACCGATTCGCCATTATGGCCGAAACGAAGGCAGTCGTTCCAGTCAGCCCTCAGCCCACACGGTAATCCATGAGCACCGCTTCGTTCCATGTTAAATAATATGGCTCGTTTCAAATGACCCATTACGGTATCTTCACCTTTATCAGCATAGGGTAGCACTTTATTATAAAAAGCAATATTGCCTGTTTCCTTAACATAAGCAGGTATAGCATTGAAAAGCCATAAACAATCATCCGACCGGTACTCCTCTTCATCAGGCGCTTTTTCCTGACCAGGTTTATGCGACAGTGGTCTAACTACGGGCATTGCACCGCCGGTACTTACCTGTCCGGTTATCATTAATTCAAGTCTTTCTCTTACCTCATCGGTGATAGCATGCATAGGGCCGAGGAAATCCTGCACCGTATCACGGTAACCCAGCCCGTCACGTTCGCTGGCAGTGTATATAAGACTGGCAGCGCGCGACCATGCAAAGGTTATCATGCAGTTATAGATGCTCCACATATTTATCATGCTGTTGAGCAGCGGGTCAGGGGTTTCTGCGGTGAGACCTTTGATACGAGTGTGCCAGTATTCTTTAAGGTGTGAAAGCTCATTATCAGCTCTTGATAAATCATTATATTCTGCCACTATCCTTTTCCCCTCTTCATCAGCCTTCCCGATCCCCACTATTACCAGACAATCGAGCGATTGGCCGGGGTCAAGCGTAATTTCAAATTGTAACGTACCGCACGGATTATCTCCATAAGCAAGAGAATTGCTGCATCTTCCTTTTTCAACCACGATGGGATTGGAATACGAACGGTAGGGGCCCAAAAATGCTTCCCGGTTGGTATCATATCCGATTATCCTGGCGCCAACAACAGCCTGAAAAGTATGTCTCCCCTGGTCTTTCTCCTCAAAGTTTTCAGGCATGGGAGGAATATTAACATTGGTGCCATGGTCAATGATTCCGTCAATTACCCTCATCTGAGCAGTATATTGCACGTACTGCAGGTTAAGCAAATCATCAAGCGCATTCCATGATCCTGTATATTCCTGATAAGTAAAACCGCTAAGGTTACGCTTTCTCTGACTTTTATTTGTAACCCTCACTTTCCACAATTCATACAAGCAGTTAAGCGGAACAAAATAGGTAACCTCGCTGATTATACCTTTATATTCCGATGCTATGCGCGTATAAGCTGTACCATGACAACACTGTGATTTATACTGGTCGAGCGGTTTACCGACAGGCTGCCATGAAGCCGACCAGTATTCGCCCGAATCATGATCATGAAAATAAATATACCTGCCTGGTTGATCCATAGGAACAGAATTAAAACGCATCCGTATAAAACGGCCCATCCCTCCCGATTTGTAAAATGTGTAACCACCGGCATTATTGGTAATGATAGCACCAAATTCTTTTGATCCCAGATAGTTGCTCCATGACTTTGGTGTATCAGGCCTGGTTATAACATATTCCTTGTTTTTATCATCAAAATATCCGTATTGCATGACAGGTGTTTTATAAAATAAAAATGATATAATGTAATTAATAGAATATCAATAGTTTATAATTATTTATATTCTGATTTAAAAAACGTGGGCAAGTTAAGTAAAATAGAATATGATTGCAACAAATAAAAAAATATAATTTTTTGAGGCATACATCAATATTTCATTGTATTTTAGGCGTATTAATTAGTATTTGCAGTATGTCGAAAATTAAAGTTGCTATTTTATTCGGTGGTCGTTCTGCCGAACATGAAGTATCCTTACAGTCAGCCAGTAACGTAATTGAATCACTTGACCGGGGGAAATATGAGCCGGTTTTAATAGGAATAGATAAGGCAGGACAATGGTTTCTGAATGAGTCATCAATGAAAGTCATTAATGTTCACGATCCGGTATCAATAAAGCTGAATGCATCGGGCAGCCAGGTTGTTCTTACACCAAACGGGATTAACAGCAGCCTGATAAGCATCGATGACGGCAGAGTGCTGGAAAAGATTGACGTGATATTTCCTGTGTTGCACGGGCCTTTTGGCGAAGACGGATCAATTCAGGGATTGGCAAAGCTTGCCAACATTCCATGTGTGGGTGCAGGCATTCTGGGAAGCGCTGTCGGTATGGATAAAGATGTAATGAAACGTCTGTTGCGTGAGGCAGGCATTCCTGTTGCCAGGTTTGTAACCTTATTTGCCGGCAACAGGGAGAAAATTTCCTATGATGCACTGGCTGCTCAATTGGGTCAGATTATGTTTGTAAAACCAGCAAATCTTGGTTCTTCAGTAGGAATTTCAAAAGTGAGAAACGAAAAAGAATTTATCAAGGCTATTGAACTAGCCTTTGAATATGATCTTAAGGTTATTGTTGAGGAAGAAATCAAAGCGCGTGAAATTGAATGTGCAGTCCTGGGCAATGAGGAACCAATGGCCTCTGTCCCGGGTGAAATCATTCCTCACGCCGATTTTTATTCCTATCATGCAAAATATATTGATGAAGATGGTGCGGGATTATCAATACCGGCACAGCTTCCCGAATATCTGTGTAAACAGATACAAGACCTTGCTGTACGAACATTTCGCGTACTCGATTGCCTGGGTATGGCACGTATTGACATGTTTCTTACCAATGATGAAAAGATTTACGTGAATGAAATAAATACCATACCAGGCTTTACAAAAATAAGTATGTATCCGAAGCTTTGGGAGTATTCGGGGATATCTTACACAAAACTGATTGACAGGCTGATTGAACTGGCAATAGCGGATCATAGCAGGCGAAATAAACTAAAAGTATCAATGGAACTATAAACAAATCCCAATACTTGCCGATTGACTCAGAATTTTTTACCTTTGATATAAACCGTCAGTAATGATACCGGCATTTATTACCTTTCGGATTATTGATGCTATTGATATTCTTCTTGTAGCCTTTCTGATGTATCAGGTTTATAACCTAATTAAAGGTACCATTGCCACATACATTTTTGTTACCATTATTATTTTTTATGTGGTTTGGTTATTAGTAAGGGACAATATGCTTTTGCTCGGGTCCATTCTGGGCCAGATTATCGGTGTAGGAGCTATTGCCATCATTGTTGTATTCCAGCAGGAACTTCGGCGCTTTCTGGTACTTTTCAGTACCCGTTATCTCAATAAGGCCGGCACGTCGTTTGATAATCTTTTCACAGGTTTTACACATACCCGGCCGGTCATTAACCTTAACGCCATCATTCAGGCAGTTATTAATCTTTCAAAAAATAAAACAGGAGCGCTTATTGCACTTGGCAGAAAATCATTACTTGACAGTTACATTGAAACTGGTGAAAGAATTGATGCAGTTACAACCAACAGGCTGATTGAAAGTATTTTCAGCAAACATAGCCCCCTGCATGATGGCGGTGTTATCATCAGGGATGATAAGATAAAAGCAGCAAGCTGTATTTTCCCGATTTCCGAAAATTTTTCACTTCCTGTCGATTATGGCTTAAGGCATAGAGCTGGTATTGGACTGTCTGAACAGACAGATGCACTGGTAATCATTGTATCAGAAGAAACCGGTAGGATTTCACTTGCAGAAAGTGGCGAAATTAAGGAATTGGATACAAAAACCCTGCTTAAGATACTAGAAGAAAAATTATTGCTAGGTGTTTAAAATAAAGGATTTCTGATTAATCATGCTGACATACGCAGCCGCTCTCTTTCTTTTCCGCGCTTGCTCATCAAAAAGGTAACCTTTTTCTCCTGATTACGAAGCAACCTTTCTATGTTTTTCT
The DNA here is from genome assembly GCA_029268165.1 of Bacteroidota bacterium. Lineage (GTDB taxonomy): Bacteria > Bacteroidota > Bacteroidia > Bacteroidales > UBA10428 > UBA5072. The sequence continues at coordinate 6,764 of JAJUGM010000022.1, read as the reverse complement.
GATGAGTTAATAACAGAAGTATTGATACAATTAATGAGAAAACCAGCAGGGCGGGAGTAGTTTCTTTGAAAACAAAAATCATCAGAATCGGAAATGAAAACCCTGCAATCATTGAGCTTAATGATACATACTTGGTTATCAGAAGCGTTATTACAAAAATACCTGTGCAGATAAGTGTAGGTTCAGGATTTATAGCTAATACAAGTCCAAAAAGGGTGGCAACTCCTTTTCCGCCCCGGAAACCAACGTATATCGGGAATATGTGGCCCAGCAAGGCTGCTGTTCCGAGCATGAGTTGAAAAGTGATGAAATTCCCTGTTTCAGGAGTATAATATTGAGTAAGATGGATGAGATTAACGGAAAGCCAGCCTTTAAACATGTCAATCAACAGGACAATGATTCCTGTTTTCCATCCGAGAATTCGTGTAGCATTTGTTGAACCAGCATTCCCACTGCCATGTTCACGGATATCAATTTTGAAAAACCGCCGGCCTATCCATACGGATGTGGGAATTGAACCTATCAGGTATGCCAGTATCAGTACAGCAATTTTAACTACTATATGCATCAAAAGAACAATAATAAACAGGAGGGCAAATATAGGAATAAATTTAAATAAAAAAAAGCTGCCTGCGGGCAGCTTTTAAATTATTGATTTATAACATCATCCGTTTTTAATAGCAGCCTGTGCAGCAGCTAACCTTGCAATGGGAACCCTGAAAGGTGAACAGCTTACATACGTCAGTTTGTTTTTATAGCAAAATTCAACAGAAGCCGGATCGCCTCCCTGTTCACCGCAGATACCTATTTTCAGGTCGGTTCTTGTGGCACGTCCTTTTTCCACAGCCATTGTAATGAGCTGGCCAACGCCTTTCTGATCAATTGTCTGGAAAGGATCGGCACTAAGCATCTTTTTATCAAGATAATCATGCAGGAAACCGCCGATGTCATCACGGCTGAAACCAAAGGTCATCTGAGTAAGGTCGTTGGTACCAAATGAGAAAAACTCAGCAGACTTAGCCATCTGGTCGGCCAGCAAGCATGCACGCGGAATCTCAATCATTGTCCCATATTTGTATTTTATTTCTTTAAGCCCGAATTTTGAGCATGTTTCAGTATAAACCCTGTCGGTTATCTTTTTGGTAAAATCAAGTTCCGATACATCGCAGGTTACAGGTACCATAATTTCAGGCTGCGGATCTTTTCCTTCTTTCAGCAATTCAGCAGCGGCTTCAAATATTGCCCTTACCTGCATTTCTGATACCTCGGGGTAAGTAACGCCCAAACGCACACCACGATGCCCCATCATTGGGTTTGTCTCATGGAGGTCTTCACCGCGTTTGGCAACTTCCTGAGGAGTAATGCCAAGAGCTTTTGCTAGTTCAGCCTGTTTTTCAGGGCTTTGTGGCACAAACTCATGTAATGGCGGGTCAAGAAGCCTGAAGGTTACCGGTAATCCGTTCATAGCCTCCATTGTAGCTTTCACATCTTTCTTTACAAATGCAAAAAGCTCGCTTAAGGCTTTTACTCTTTCTTCAATACCTTTGCTTAAAATCATTTTACGAAGCAGGAATAATGGCTGGTCTGAACCCTCGCCATAAAACATATGCTCGGTACGGAAAAGCCCTATTCCTTCAGCGCCAAACTCGCGGGCTATCCTGGCATCAGCTGGTGTATCGGCATTGGTGCGGACTCCCATTTTACGGTATTTATCAACCAACTTCATAAAATCTTTAAACCTTGGATTTTCAGATGCATCCATCAGTTTCAATGCTCCTTCATATACATTTCCTTTTGTACCATTCAGGGTAATAACATCACCTTCTTTCAGAACGATGTCAGTGCCTGATATTTTTGCTTTTTTACCGGTTGCATCAACCTGAATAGCTCCGGCTCCGACAATACAGCATTTACCCCAGCCACGGGCAACAAGGGCTGCATGTGATGTCATTCCGCCACGGGCAGTGAGAATACCCTCAGCTGCGCGCATACCCTCAACATCTTCGGGATTGGTTTCTTCACGTAAAAGGATAACTTTTTCACCCTTACGATGCCATGCAACAGCATCTTCGGCTGTGAATACTATTTTGCCAACAGCAGCACCAGGGCCTGCAGGTAAACCTTTAACTATAAGATGGGCGTTCTTTTCGGTTGCTGGATCACAAATCGGATGAAGCAGCTCATCGAGTTGTGAAGGATCAACACGCAATACGGCTTTCTTTTCATCAATTAACCCTTCATGCAGCATATCCATTGCCATATTCAGGGCAGCCGTACCAGTACGCTTACCAACACGGCACTGTAGCATATATAATTTACCTTCCTGAATGGTGAATTCAATATCAAGCATATCTTTGAATGATTTTTCAAGAATATCCCGAATCTGGCATAATTCTTTGTATGTTTCGGGCATGGCTTCTTCCATGCTTTTCAGATGCTTGTTCTGTTCGTTTTTGGTTTCATTGTTCAGCGGATTGGGCGTACGAATACCTGCTACCACATCTTCACCCTGAGCATTTATTAACCATTCACCATAGAACATGTTTTCACCCGTAGCCGGGTTACGTGTAAAGGCAACGCCTGTGGCTGAATGATCACCCATGTTGCCAAACACCATGGCCTGGACATTCACTGCTGTGCCCCAGTCATCAGGAATACCCTCGATACGGCGATAGGAAACAGCTTTTTTTCCATTCCAGCTCTTGAATACTGCCTTTATGCCTCCTTCAAGCTGTTGCTTAGCATCATCAGGAAACGATTGTCCCAGTGAATCTTTTACTCTTTTCTTAAATTCTTCTGATAAAAATTTCAGATCATCAGCACTTAAATCGGTATCAGACTTGTATCCTTTTTTGTGCTTGTACTCATCAAGCATATCATCAAGCTGTTTGCGGATGCCCTTGCCATCTGACGGCTCAAGACCCTCGGCTTTTTCCATTACAACATCGGCATACATCATAATCAGACGGCGATATGAATCATAAACAAAACGAGGGTTATTGGTCTTTTTTATTAATCCCGGTATGGTTGCTGAACAAAGCCCTATATTTAATACCGTATCCATCATGCCCGGCATTGAACTGCGTGCTCCTGAGCGACAGGAAACAAGCAGCGGATTTTCCGGATCACCATACTTCATGCCCATAATCTCTTCTGTCTTTTTCATGGCATCCCATACTTCAGGCATTAATTCCGCAGGAAGCTGACAATTATTGCCATAATACTCCGTACATACTTCCGTTGTTATTGTAAAGCCTGCTGGTACAGGCAAACCTAACAGACACATTTCAGCCAGATTGGCTCCCTTACCTCCGAGCAGGTTTTTCATGTCTGCTTTTCCTTCGGCTTTCTTATTTCCGAATGTGTAAACACGTTTTATCGTTGACATTGCTTTATTTATTTAATAATTAACTACTTAGATATTAAGTTTAATTTTTAAAAAGCACAAAGGTAGTTAAAAATTGTTTGCTTTTTACAGTTATTAACAAAAATATAATGTACCAGATTCGCAGATCATAAGCTGCGAGCTGTGAAAAGTTATCAGATCACTGAGGAAAGATACAAGATACAAGATACAAGATACAAGACCATTGACTATATAATTCATTTAGGAGGCTTAACCATTGAAACGATTAACTAAACAGCATGGATGTCATCCGCCATCTTCTATCGGGTATCACTTATCCGCTCGTATTACAAGTTTACCCGTAAACAGTAATTCATCATCAGTCTGCAATTGCCAGTAATACAGCCCGGATTTCAGCGTTTTTCTGCATTTATAAGGTGGCATGGCCCTTTGTTTAAGAATTACGGAATCTTCATTATTGATCAGTAAAATAAACAGTGAATCAGCCCTTATATACGACCAGTTGAAAACAATCTCGCCTTTGCTGTAAATAATAAGAGGATCAGTTATATTCAAATCAGCCGAACGATAAACATTTGACACCAAGGGCTCATAAAAAGAGGAAGGCTTATAAGCCTTGTCTTCAGCAGCAAGGTAGTTTGAAATGTGTTTTACTTTATGCTCTGTTACTATTGAATCAGGTGACGTTTGTTGCAATGAATCTTCCCTTGATACAGATTCATTGACCATCTGACCACCGGCTTTATTTTCACGCTTAATAAAGTAAAACAGAACAACAGATATTCCAATAAAAATCAGCAATGAGGCTGCCAGGCTATACATGGCTGATAATCGCGGTTTCGTTTTCAGGGGTTTGTTTGCATGACCGGAATTAATGGTAAATACATCGTGCATTTTACTTTTGGCAGCCTGTGTGATTATACTTTCCATAGTTTCCAATTCCTTGCGGCATTCGCTGCATATAAGTAAATGTTCCTCGAAAGCAGCAGTATCATCATCGTTTAACTGATGCAGCAGATATTTTTCAACTATTTGATTATTTTGTATATACAGGTGTTCCATAACCTTCCTCCTTCAGTATTTTCTTAAGAAATCCAAGCGCCCTGTGTTTCCTCACCCTCACATTTTCTTCACTCAGGCCAGTCCGCACTGCAATTACATTCAGATGTTCGCCGTAGAAATAATACGAAATGATGATATCTTTATCCGTATCATCAAGCATGGCTAAAGCATGTTCGATTATTTTACCGGCTTCTTCTGTAACAACCGGCAGGTAAGGATCAAACGTTGAATCACTGTAATGAGTTATTTCCGATAATTCAATATGAGGTAATTGTGACCGACTATATTCCATAATTTTATATTCAAGGACTCTGAAATAATAAGACTTAAGCGCAATGGCATCTGAAAATTTTAACTCTCCCGCTGACAACTTTTCATATAGCAAAGTCATTGAATCGTTGAAGGTTTCAGATATCAACACGTTATCTTTAATATTCCGGTGATAGAACCATCCAAGGCAACGGACTCTGAGCGTATCAGAAAGGTTTTTCCAGGCTTTATTATTGCCTTTGCAAAGCATTTTAAAAAAATCATAAAAATGATTTTTTGTTATTGTTTCCAACCGGCTTATTATAAAATGCCTCAGGCTTTTGTAATCATTCAATAATCCGCCATTTATCTGTTCTGTAACATCTTTCAGCAAGCTTTCTGATATATCATCAATATGCATTATCCGGTTGTGTGATGCTAACCAGGCAGTTTCGTTTTTTGTTTTTGCCATCCATTGTTTAATTACTTGCTGAACAACAAACTTCAGGCTTTTCAGTGCCTGCTGTTCATTTTTCAGGAGTTGTTCAACAAAGATTGAAAAATCAGATTGCATTTAATAATGTGCTAAAAAAAAGGATTGTTACAAAAACGGGCGACAAATTATGAAAAAAAAGCATTTTTTCTGTAACGAATTTTTAATAAAAATCATTTTCATAAAAATTCAATAGTTAAAATTTAAGAAAAATCAGAAATGATGATTGCACAAAATTTGCCAAAAGCTGCCATTACTGTACTTCTTATTTACTGTAATAGTTTGCTTTTTTCACAAGGTCTTTCTGCGGTTCCTGATCATGAGGAACGGTATGTTAATGCAAAATGGAATACCGGCGGGCAACCGAAATTCTCTCTTGAAATGTCACACGGGCAGGCTTATGTTGACTGGATCGACCCATGGTCGTGGCATTTTAAAGGCGGTTTTCTGTATCATGCTTCAACCAGGATTTCACTTGGCATAGGAGTTGGTTTTCATTTTGACTACACCGGTATTTATCCATGGCCATCGGTAATAGCGATTTACGGTAACAAATCGGATGGATTTGCAGCAGGTTGTGAAATAGGCCTGTTTTATTCCGAAATCACAGGCGCTGATATATGGACATTGGCAGGATTATATTATAAAAATTTCTTTATCAAATACATGCCTATCTTCCTGTTCTATAAGCAGGAACAATATTTTGAAATAGGCTACTCATTTGTTCTGAAAACCCGCTAACAAATTAAAAATGAATATCATGAACAAGCTATACATATTCATAATTTTAATATGCCTCGCTCATCAGGTTATCGCCCAGGAACATAAGAAAAATAAGTTTGTTTTTACAGCAGGCGGTGGAATAGGATTGGCAGTAATTCCGTATAAAGGAACCGTTTTTGATCCCGGCAATTTTGAATTAACAACCCGGAAGAAAAGCTACTTTGTTCCTGGTGAAGCGGCAAATATCAGGCTTGGTTATGCCCCCTCAGAAAGGTATTTTGTTTGTTTTAACATCCGGATGACCATGATGCAAAGCCCTCAGTTTTCGGAATATTATGAAAAAGAAACACTGGTTGAGGGTATTATGGGCATCGGCTTTAGTTTTTATCCGCTTGCTCAGAACCGGAAGTTTTTTCTGAACTTTCTCTATGGCTTTTCTGACATAGGCCCTTATACCGAAACCAACTACGACAGCCATTTTAACGCAGGCCTATCAGCCGGGGCAGGATATCATTTTATCCGAAGAGCCACGGTTGAGCTCGACTTTTTAATAGGCAATTCAGAAATGTATATCGGGGGAGGCGATACATGGGGGCCTTGCATGGTAAATCTTACCGTGAATTTTATCAATTTCTAAATCATCGCAATATGAAAATTAAAAGATTGACAAACAATAACTTAATGATCGCCTGCCCTGAGGCTCATCAAACAGTAGCAACAAAAACAACGATTTTGTTCTGTGTTGGTGCATGTTTAATACTTCTCTTGCTTAATATCCCGCATGTTAATGCACAAGCCATGAAAAGCAACAAATCCATGTGGGGAATAATAGGACTGAAAGCCAACTACATACTCATAAGCGGCGCATTT
>JAJUGM010000021.1 GCA_029268165.1 Bacteroidota bacterium | reverse complement strand
CAAAGCAACCGAATCGCTTGAATTTTTTCTGCACAACCGAATTGACAGCCGCTCCTTTAAATCGGGCAAAGAAATGATTATTCCCATGTTTACCAGCCTCGACGATGATGATTTTATTATTTCAGCCAAAATATGGAGCCATCACAGCGATAAATTGATGGCCTATCTGGCAGAAAGCCTTCTCAGAAGAAATCTGCCAAAAGTAATAATTCAGGATAAACCATTTGAAAAACAACTGGTTGATAAAATTAAAAATAAGGTAACAGATATATTCAATATTGCTCCCGAAGATACAGATTATATGGTTTATGAGGGAACCATTTCAAATTATGCTTACAACGGACAGGATGACAAAATAAAGATTCTATACAATAACGGAGTGATTAAAGACCTTGCAGAGGCATCAGATATTTTTAATGTATCTTTATTAACCCGTCCGTCGGTTAAATATTTTTTATGTTATCCGAAGGAATGTGCAGTTTAATTATTAGTTTTGTGTCATTTACATAAACAAAGATTTTAATACTTAATATATGAGGTTGTCTCAAGACAAAATATTTTTAGCAATTTCTTACTATGTTACTCTGTGCCTGCTCAGTGATACTCTGTGGTTCTGTCTTTTAGAACTTAAACGCAGGGTGGCAGAGTGTTAAAAACAGAGTAACACAGAGATTTTGAAACAACCTCTTTTAATCATACAGACATGAATTTTACAGCTAAAACAATTGCTGATTTTCTAAAGGGAGAAATAACAGGAGATCCTGCTGTACAGGTTTCCGATGTTTCAAAAATAGAGGAAGGCAGGCCAGGAACCCTTTCTTTTCTGGCCAATCCGAAATACGAAAAATACCTTTATTCCACGCAGGCATCTATCGTTTTGATAAACCGTGATATGCCCGTTAATGGCCAGGTGAAGGCAACACTAATAAAAGTTGATGATGCATATAAAGCATTTGCCTCATTGCTTGAATTATATTCTAAATCACTTCCCCAGAAAAGGGGAATTGAACAGCCTTCATTTATTCACCAAACAGCCAGCATAGGCAATGATTGTTATATTGGGGCTTTTGTATATATAGGAGAAAAATCTTCGATCGGGAACAATGTTAAACTTTATCCGCATGTTTATATTGGCGATGGAGTGCAAATAGGTAACAATACCATTCTATACTCAGGCGTAAAGGTTTATCAGGGTTGCCAGCTTGGCTCTGATTGCATTATTCATTCAGGCACTGTTATCGGAAGTGATGGTTTTGGGTTTGCACAGGATGAACAACTGGGATTTAAAAAAATCCCTCAACTGGGTAATGTGGTAATTGAAGATGATGTTGAAATAGGATCAAATGTGAGCATTGACAGGGCTACCATGGGTTCAACAAGAATTGGAAAAGGAACAAAAATTGATAATCTTGTGCAGATCGCTCATAATGTTGAGATTGGAGAAAATTCAGTATTGATTTCACAGTCAGGGATAGCCGGCTCGACAAAAATCGGTAAAAACTGTGTGATTGCTGCACAGGCCGGAGTTGTAGGCCATATCAGAATTGGTGATAATGTTATTATTGGGGCTCAATCAGGCGTTTCAAATGATATAAAAGACAATCAGATTTGTTTGGGTTCACCGGCTATTGATGCACATACCCAGAAAAAAGCCCTTGTCTTATTTAAAAAAATACCTGACATGTATAAAAAATTATACGAACTCGAGAAAATTATTAAAGAGCATTTCAAATAGTAACAATTTTGGTTAAACTTGCCAATAAAATTTTTTTATATATTTCGACTTTTTTCTAAAGCGAAATGTTGATAAATTAGTTACATAATGTCAGACAAACAAAGAACTATTGCTCAACCCATTAAATTAAAAGGCAGAGGATTACATACCGGGGCTGAAGTGGAACTGGTTCTTAAGCCTGCTCCGGAAAACAGTGGATTTCAGTTCAGGCGGATGGATCTTGAAGGACAGCCTGTAATAAGGGCAATTGCCGATAATGTTACGGACACTGAAAGAGGCACAAAGCTGGTTGAAAAAAACGCATCGGTATCTACCATTGAGCATCTGATGGCAGCGCTTTCCGGAATGGGTATTGATAATGCCCTGATGGAAGTAAACGGCCCTGAGCTTCCAATACTCGACGGCAGCTCACGCTTCTATGTCGAGGAGATTCTAAAAGCCGGCATCACAGAGCAAAATGCTGAAAGATACTTTTATCATGTTAAAGAAAAAATTACTTTCAAAGACGAGTCAAAAGGTATCGAACTGATTGCATACCCCGATGAAAAGTTTTCCATTGATGTTCATATTGATTACAACTCCAAAATACTCGGGTATCAGTTTGCATCTTATACCGAATCAGACCACTTTGCAGAAGAATATGCACCATGCCGTACATTCGTGTTTTTACATGAGCTGGAGGTCTTACTGAAACACAATCTGATTAAAGGAGGCGACCTGGATAATGCAATAGTAATTATCGACAGGCCGGTAACGCAGGAGGAGCTTGATCATCTGGCCGAATTATTTAATAAACCCAAAATTAAAGTAAGGCCTGAAGGTATTCTTAATAATATTGATCTTCATTTCAGCAACGAGCCTGCCAGACATAAGTTACTGGATGTTATCGGCGATCTGGCGCTTGCAGGCGCCCGTATTAAAGGGAAAATAATAGCCACAAGGCCGGGCCATCACGCCAACACTGAATTGGCCAAAATTTTAAGAAAACTGATCAAAGCAGAGCAGGGAAAACCTTTGCCGCCTGCGTATGACCCGAATGCCGAACCTTTGTTTGATATTAATGAAATTATGCGCAGGCTGCCGCACAGGCATCCCTTCCTGCTGGTTGATAAAATAACGTATATGGATAAATGGATGGTAACCGGTATTAAAAATGTTACCATGAATGAAGCATTTTTTATGGGACATTATCCTGATGAGCCTGTAATGCCGGGAGTTTTACAGATAGAAGCGCTGGCACAGGTAGGCGGTATATTATTGTTAAGTTTTGTCCCCGACCCAGATAACTATGTGCTTTATTTCCTGCGAATTGATTCGGTAAGGTTCAAACGCAAAGTTGTTCCAGGTGATACGCTAAATATCAGGATGGTTTTAAAAGAACCTGTCAGAAGGGGTATTGCATTATGCTACGGACAAGGATTTGTTGGCGATCAGATAGCCATTGAAGCCGAATTTATGGCCCAGATGGCTCCAAAACCAAAAATAAAGAAAAATTGAAACTCAATAGCACTAATAGCAGGATTCATCCTATGACATCCATACACCCGGATGCCATTATAGGAAAAAATGTGGAAATCGGACCGTTTACTACTATTTATGGTGATGTAAAAATAGGCGATAACACATGGATAGGACCTAATGCCATAATCATGGACGGGGCACGTATCGGAAAAAACTGCAAGGTTTTTCCGGGCGCTGTAATTTCAGCCATACCCCAGGATTTAAAATTTGCCGGTGAAAAAACTACAGCCGAAATCGGAGATAATACTACCATCCGTGAATGTGTAACGATTAACCGTGGCACAAAATCAAAGGGGAAAACTGTCATTGGTTCAAATTGCCTTGTAATGTCGTATGTGCATGTAGCGCATGACTGTGTAATTGGCAATAATTGTATTCTTGTGGGATATGTTGGCCTTGCCGGGGAGGTTGAAATGGACGACTGGGCTACGCTTGGCGGAGGGTGCATTGTGCATCAGTTTGTCCGTATCGGCGCTCATGCTTTTGTACAGGGTGGCAGCAAGGTTGGTAAAGATGTCCCGCCATATATTCTCGCCGGACGTGACCCACTGGCTTATGCCGGATTAAATATTGTTGGACTTAAGCGAAGAAATTTCAGTCAGGAAAAAATTCAGGAATTACAGGAAATTTACCGTACGATTTATCAAAAAGGAATGAACCATTCTGATGCTGTTAATTATATTGAAAATAATTTCCCCGTTTCACCCGAGCGGGATCAGATTTTGTCATTTATCCGAAAATCCGAAAGAGGAATAATCCGCGGCCTGCTTGACGACTGATGACTGGTAAGGAATATAAGAAGTAAAACGGCAGAAGCCTTTCTTTATTCATTAAGCTTCATCATATCTGGCGTACTTTAATCTTTTCGTTTGTTTTTTCCAATGTGGTCAAAATATCTCTACTTTTGCCTTTCCATCAGTTCAATTGCCTTTTGCAGGGTATTATCAATATCTCTGATTATCGGATAAAATCCATAGTTGTCCAGAAAATTACGTGCGATGTAAGCATGAAGCTGTGTCTTTAATATTTTTTCCGATGACCTGGTTTCTGCAGAACGCTCTTTAACGCCATTTTTTGCTGCATAAGTAATAAACTTGCGAAAAACATTATTTTTCTCAAGAAATTTATTAAAGTCTTCAGCACTGTTTAAACGTGATAATGCGCCCCGGTTTATATCAGAATAGTCCAGTGCAAAATTATATAACAGGCCTGAATTTCTAATTTCAATATAATAATTGGTAATACCAATTGTATCAAGCGGAACAAAAATATCAGGCATTATCCCGCCTCCCCCGTAAACAATTTTGCCTGCCGGAGTGGTATATTTCAGCGAATCGGCAAATTTGACGCTATCAGGTGATTCCATTTCTCCGTTAATATAACGAAGGTTTATATCGTTGTAATAATCGTTAATATCCTTATTATAGGGCTTTTGAATACACCTGCCTGTTGGGGTATAATAACGGGCAATGGTAAGCCTTAAAGCAGAACCATCCGGAAAATTTTTCTGTTCCTGCACAAGCCCTTTACCAAATGATCTCCGGCCTATTATTATCCCCCGGTCATTATCCTGTATTGCTCCGGCTAAAATTTCACTGGCTGACGCTGAGTTCTCATCAATAAGTACTGTTAAATCAATATCGGTAGCCAATCCGCCTGGTGTCGAGCGAAATTCTTCACGATTACGGGCCTTACCTTGCGTATATACAATTAATTCATTTCCGGCCAGAAACTGGTCAGCAATATAAACCGCAGCATCCATGTAACCGCCTCCGTTTTCACGCAGGTCAAGAATAAGTTTTTTCATGCCCTGTGACCTGAGTTGGGTAAGCGATGTAATAAATTCTTCGGTTGTGGTTCGTGAAAACTTATTAAGTTTTATATAACCAATATTTTTCTTTATCATGTAAGCTATATCAACACTATATAAAGGAATATTGTCACGTATTATACTAAATACCAGCAAGTCTTTAACATTACGGCGCAACACATTTACTGTAACTTTTGTCCCTTTTGGCCCCCGAAGTTTTTTAACAATTGAGTCACTTGGCATATTAAGTCCGGCAACAATTTCATCGTCAACTTTAATGATGCGGTCACCAGGTAAAATTCCTACCTTTTCAGAAGGTCCGTTAGCAATTACCTGAATTACAACCAGGGTGTCATCAAGCATATTAAATTGAATTCCAATTCCACTGAAATTGCCTTCCAGCGGCTCATTAACTTTTTGCAGATCTTTTGCCGGAATATATTGTGAATGCGGATCGAGCTCCTCCAGAATTTTGGGTATGGTGTTTTCAACCAAAACGTCCTTAGAAACCTCGTCTACATATTCATCTTCAATATAATTTAACACATTATCGAGTTTATTGGCCTTTGGAATGATGATAAACCTGTTTTCAGTCTGGAGTCCGTTATAAAAACGTCCGAGTAAAATTCCTGCCGTAATTGCCACAGCAATAATTAACGGCAGGTAAATCCTGATTCCCTTGTTGTTATATTCCATCTTTCTGTTCAAGTTCAATATATACTACTTCAATATTAGCCCTTTTCAGTAAATTAATACCGTCTTCGGAATGATAGTGGTTACAATATACAACCCGTTTTATGCCCGACTGGATAATAAGTTTGGCGCACTCCATGCAGGGCGAGGAAGTAATATACAATGTAGCCCCATCACTGCTGTTGTTTGACTTGGCCACCTTGGTAATGGCATTTGCTTCAGCGTGCAGCACATAAGGTTTGGTCTTAAAATTCTCATCCTCGCAAACATTTTCAAAGCCGGCCGGTGTACCATTATAACCATCAGAAATTATCATCCTTTCCTTTACAATAAGCGCTCCTACCTGCCTTCGTTTGCAGTATGAATTCCGTGCCCAGATGAGAGCCATCTCAAGATATCGCCGGTCAAACTGTTCCTGTTTTTTACCATACGGATGAATCGGGTCGTATTTTTTCATGCAATCTTTTCCTGCTAAGGTATTCTGCGGCAAAGATAATACAATTAAAACAGTATGACTAAATCAATCTTAAATTAAAAAGGTTATCTGGCTTTAAATATTTTACCATTAAATTGTTTGCAACCATATTCAATTTTATAAAGATAAAATCCGTCAGTAAAATGATTAACCGGAATATTGATTTGTTTTCCCTGAAGGGAACCATTTACAGCCATATCCTTTATAAGATTACCCTTAAGGTCAAACAGTTTTAGCCTCATCGGAACATTTTCTGTTGCCTCAAGTTCAATAATCAGTATATCTCCTTTATTATTAAAATATACTTTTGGTTCAGTTCCGGCAGAATAATCACTTATTTGATTGGATGCCTTAATCGTAATTACGCTTTTGGCAGAGATTTCGCCAACGTTGACAGTAACCTCAGTTTGTCCGGCTGTATTTCCTTTTAAGACAGCTGTTTTATCATTTCTGACAATGAGCTCTCCTTCTCCCTTTGTAATAGTCCATGTAACATCAAAAGTAGCATTAGTCATGGTTTTGTTCATCTGATCAATATATGATAAAGTTAAAATAACACTGTCACCCTGATTAATTATTTTGCTCCGGGGAGTAAGTGCCAATTCTGTGAGTTGAGGGATATAAACTAACTGTTCAAGTTTTAGTGAATCGTTATTTTTAATGCCTTTTACATAAAGAGTATAAGTGGTATTTTCTTGCGGTGACACAGTCAGATTTCCGTTGACCGGCACAGGTTCACCATTCAGAAAAGCTGTATCGGCATTAATGGTTGTCCAGCTAATAATTGCTGAATCTCCGATAGCCAGGTTTTTTTTATTTGTTGTCAGGCTTGAAACAAAAGTCAGCCCCTTTTCAACCTGGTGAATCATATCATTTTCTTCAAAATACTTATAGGCAATCTCAGCCATAACTTTTGACCCCGCAATATCAGGATGTATTTTGTCAGGAAACAAATCAACGCTATCGATTAAGGGATGATAGAAGTCAACTAAAACAGCGCCTGCATAGTCAACAATTGAATCAACAGCAGGCATCACGCCATGAACCAATATTGAATCGCGTATTCCCCATACAATATCATAAGCCGGTGGCGGATAACAGACTATAAATTTTGTGAAAGGATTTCTTATTCTGAATGTATCAATCATCGATTTATAATCATCATAGTATTCATAACCATAAATATCCCAGTTTTGGGGTTTGGTATCGTTGGTACCAAGGCAAATAAAAAGAATTTCCGGTGCAAACAGCCAGCAATCTTTAAATTGTTTATCATTCCAGAACGGATAATCGCCTTTCTTTAACATCGTCCTTGATGAGATACCATAATTAACAACAATGCAGGTATCGCCATATTTTTCCTGCAGCATGGCTTTCAGTTGCGCAGGATAAGACTGATTTGCAGGATCAGGAAGCCCGGCACCGTAAGTAATGCTGTTACCAATAAAACCGATGCGTACATGATAATCCTGGGGAAAAGTAATGAATGCGAAAACAGTAAAAAACAGCAAGGAAGAAAAGAATTTTTTCATCATAATGCTAACTTTAGTTTATCAAATTTAAAAAAGATTTTCTCTAAATTAAGCTAAACTTAAATCATATTTCAAATCTGAAATCGGCAATCGAAATAATTAAATCTAAAAAATAATCGGTTAATTCTCTGTTGCATTCCATCCCTGTGCTTTAAGCTCGATGGATGTGTTATTGGGTGTTATAAGCAATGGCTTTTCATCCTTATCGGTGATATGTCCGATAACTGCAATTTCGGGCTGGGTTTTTATTTTATCATAATTACCGGGTGAGATGGTGAAAAGCAATTCATAATCTTCTCCGCCGTTAAGAGCTGCAATGAGGGGCTCGATGTTAAATTCACCGGCTGCTTCAATGGTTGCGGGATGAATGGGGATTTTATCAGCATAAATTTTACAGCCTGCACCTGATGCATTACATATATGAAGCAGGTCAGAAGCAAGGCCGTCTGAAACATCAATCATGGACGTGGGAACAAAATCAGCTTCACGGAATAACCTTATAATGTCAGCCCTGGCTTCGGGCTTTAACTGTCTTTTAAGGAGGTAACTATAATTTGAAAGGTCGGGTTGTAAATCAGGATGGTCATGATAAAGCCTTCTCTCACGTTCAAGTACCTGCAGGCCAAGATATGCTGCACCCAGGTCGCCGGTAACGCAAATAAGGTCATTCTTTTTTGCCCCTTTCCGTAAAACGGTTTTATTCCTTTCAGACTCTCCAAGCGCTGTTACCGAAAGTGTCATTCCTGTGAGCGAAGATGAAGTATCGCCACCAGCTAGGTCAACCCCATATTTATCGCAAGCCAGAAGCAATCCTTCGTAAAGTGCCTCAAGCATGCTGATTTTATATTTTTTTGATACGGCCAGTGAAAGTAACAGCTGGCGGGGTATGCCATTCATTGCAAAAATATCTGCAAAACTTACAACAGCAGCTTTATAACCTAAGTGTTTCAACGGCGTGTAAATAAGGTTAAAATGAATCCCTTCGGTTAAAAGATCAGTGGTAACTAAAATTACTTTTTCACCATAATCTAAAATAGCAGCGTCATCACCCACACCGGCCAGTGTGCTGGTATTCTTTATTTTAATGTTCCGGGTAAGGTGCCTGATTAGGCCAAACTCGCCAAGCGACGATATTTCATCATTATTTTGAACAGTATCCTGCATATAATTGTTATTTATGAGGTATTTGCCAACAAAGATCAATATATTTTTCGGTTTCATTTATTATCTTTGCTTTATTTAGAATGATTCTAAATTATATTTTAAACCGAGTAATTATTTTTGCAGCATCCGAATCAAAATGGAAAATTCGCAGGAACAAATATTATCCGAAGTAACAGGCAGTGAATATAAGTATGGTTTCACCACAGATATTGAAACTGAATTAATCCCTGCAGGTCTTAATGAAGATATCATCAGGATGATTTCTGCACGGAAAAATGAGCCTGAATTTATGCTCGAATTCAGGTTAAAGGCATATAGGCACTGGAAAACGATGGAAATGCCCCGCTGGGCTCATCTTAACATACCACCCATTGATTTTCAGCAAATTATATATTATGCAGCACCAAAATCAAGGCCTAATCCAAAAAGCCTTGACGAAGTTGACCCTGAGTTATTGCGCACATTTGAAAAACTGGGTATCCCCCTTGAAGAGCAGAAACAACTGGCTGGTGTGGCGGTTGATGTAGTGATGGACAGCGTTTCGGTAAAAACAACCTTCAAAGAGACACTGGCTGAACTGGGTGTAATTTTTTGCTCAATGAGTGAGGCTATACGTGAGCATCCCGATCTAGTAAAAAAATATCTTGGTTCAGTTGTCCCATATACTGATAATTTTTTTGCTTCACTTAATTCAGCAGTATTCAGTGATGGCTCGTTCTGCTATATCCCCAAAGGTGTGCGTTGTCCGATGGAGCTTTCAACCTATTTCAGAATAAATGCAGCCAATACAGGCCAATTTGAACGCACACTGATTGTGGCTGAAGATGACAGCTATGTTAGTTATCTTGAAGGGTGTACCGCGCCCATGCGTGATGAACATCAGTTGCACGCTGCCGTAGTTGAAATTGTTGCTCTTGATAATGCAGAAGTAAAATATTCCACTGTCCAGAACTGGTACCCGGGTGATAAACACGGGCAGGGTGGTATTTACAATTTTGTTACAAAAAGAGGAATATGCAAGGGTGATAATTCAAAAATATCATGGACTCAGGTTGAAACAGGTTCGGCTATTACATGGAAATACCCCAGCTGTATTTTAAAAGGCGACAATTCAGTGGGTGAATTTTATTCGGTGGCTGTAACCAACAATTTTCAGCAGGCTGATACCGGGACAAAAATGATTCATATCGGGAAAAACACAAGAAGCACGATTATTTCAAAGGGAATTTCGGCGGGTTATGGCCAGAATTCATACCGTGGGCTGGTAAAAGTGACTAAAAATGCTGCCGGTGTTCGCAATTTTACTCAATGCGACTCCCTGCTGTTGGGTGATAAATGCGGAGCACATACTTTCCCTTATCTGGAAGTTGAAAATGATACCGCCATAATTGAACATGAAGCCACTACTTCAAAAATCAGTGAAGACCAGATTTTTTACTGTAATCAGCGTGGATTGGATAACGAAACGGCTGTGGGACTCATTGTCAATGGCTATGCCCGTGAAGTACTGAACAAACTCCCTATGGAATTTGCCGTTGAGGCTCAGAAGTTATTACAGATAAGCCTCGAGGGCAGCGTGGGTTAGTGAACGATAACAAAATTAATTTATGTATAATGCTTGTAATTAAAGATTTACATATTGCCATTGATGGCAAGGAAATTATAAAAGGTATTAACCTTGAAGTAAATGCCGGGGAAATACATGCTATTATGGGCCCTAACGGGTCGGGTAAGAGTACGCTTGCATCGGCACTGGCCGGAAGGGAAATATTTGAAATTACCAAAGGTACCGTAACATTTAAGGGCGAAAACCTGCTTGAAATGTCACCTGAAGACAGGGCAAGAAAAGGCCTTTTCCTTGGGTTCCAGTACCCAGTTGAAATACCCGGTGTATCTATGGTTAATTTTATGAAGACCGCCATAAATGAGCAACGCAAATTTAAAGGTCTTGAACCACTGTCAGCATCTGATTTTTTAAAGCTGATGCGCGAAAAGCAGGAACTGGTCGGCTTACATGCCAAACTCACGAACCGTTCAGTTAACGAAGGCTTTTCAGGAGGCGAAAAAAAACGAAATGAAATTTTTCAGATGGCCATGCTCAGTCCCGATCTGGCAATACTTGATGAAACCGATTCAGGGCTTGATATTGACGCATTAAAAGTGGTTGCAAACGGTGTAAATAAATTAAGGACAAAAAATAATGCAACCATTGTAATTACGCACTACCAGCGACTGCTCGATTATATTGTGCCTGATTACGTGCATGTTTTATATAAAGGCAAAATTGTAAAATCGAGCGGGAAAGAACTTGCCCTTGTACTTGAAGAGAAAGGCTATGATTGGATTAAGGATGAAACCGAATAATTAAATTTACTGCCAATGGATTCCGAAAGTCATACATACGAATTAAAAAATGAATTCATCAAATTGTATCAGCAAAATGCTGATTTTCTTAATTCCAATTCAGGCCCCCTGATGAATGAATTCAGACCAAAAGCTTTTGACGATTTTGTAAAACTTGGTATTCCGACCACCAAAAACGAGGCATATAAATATACGCACATTGAAGAATACCTGAAAGGAAATTACGAAGTCGAATTTTCCGTTGACCCGTTTAGAATTAATCTGAAGGAAATATTCAAGTGTGATATTCCCGATCTTGACACTTATGTAGTGCTCATGCTCAATGGTTCATATTATTATGATAACCAGATGCCCTCATTGCCCGACGGAATTATAGTATGCGGATTAAATGAAGCATCTGTAAGATATCCCGAAATATTCAGGATGCATTATGGTAAATATGCCGACACTGCAACCGACGGACTTATAGCATTAAATACCCTGTTTGCCTACGATGGCGTTTTCATTTACATTCCTGATAAAATGACAATTGAAAAGCCTCTTCAGATTATTAATATCAGCTATTCATTCCGGAATCTCAGAATCACCCGCCGTAACCTGATTGTTGCCGGCAGCGGTTCATCATGCAATATTGTTTTTTGCGACCATACACTTTGCGCCCATAATTATACCACAAATTCACTAACAGAAATATTTGCAGCGCAGGATGCAAATATTGAAGTTACGAGAATACAGAACGAAAACAGTCTTTCTTCACACATATCGCATACCTTTTTCCATCAGGAAGAACGCAGCAGTGTTACCTCAAATACTATTTCGCTGCACGGCGGATTAATAAGGAATAATTTTTTTGCCAGGCTTAACGGCACCGGATGTGAAAGCAATCACTACGGCCTGTTTATGGGTGATGATAACCAGCATATAGCCAATTTTACATACATAAACCATGCTATGCCAAATTGTACCAGCAATCAGCTATTTAAAGGAATTTTAGATGAAAATGCCACAGGAGCCTTTAACGGGAAAATATATGTAAGTAAAGATGCTCAAAAAACCTTAGCCTACCAGAAAAATAGTAACTTATTGCTTTCGCCTGCAGCAAGAATGAATTCCAAGCCACATCTTGAAATATATGCTGATGATGTTAAATGCAGCCATGGCGCTACCATAGGCAGCATTGATGCAGAGGCAATGTTTTACCTCCGTTCAAGGGGCATCACTGAAAAAGAAGCCCGCCAGTTATTGATGTACGCCTTTGCTTATGAAATCATTAACAAAATAAATATTGAAGTCCTGCGTGACCGTATCATCGATCTGGTTGACAGAAGGCTACGCGGTGAGTTATCCCGTTGCAACAACTGTCATATTCATTGCCAGTAATATAATTCTTAAATATGGATATTAATAAAATCAGGGCTGATTTTCCTATTCTGAAGGAAGAAGTATATGGAAAGCCTCTTGTTTATTTTGACAACGGTGCCACTACCCAGAAACCACTGCAGGTTATTGATTGTATAAACCATTTTCACCGGCATAAAAACAGCAGTATTCACCGGGGTGTTCACTTTCTAAGCGACCAGGCAACGGAAGAATACGAAAAAGCACGTGAAGCTGTCCGGTCATTCATAAATGCCTCTTACGCACATGAAGTTATTTTTACCAGTGGCACCACCGGTTCAATTAACGGAGTAGCTTTTTCTTTTGGAGAAAAATATGTACACGAAAACGATGAGATTGTTATTTCCGAAATGGAGCACCATGCCAATATTGTACCCTGGCAAATGCTTTGCGAACGTAAAAATGCCCGGTTAAAAATTATACCGTTTGATGATAAGGGCCTATTGAATATTGAACAATTTGAAAAGCTGTTAAATGAAAAAACACGCATCATTGCCATTACGCACGCTTCAAATACGCTTGCTACTATCAATCCTGTTAAAGAAATCATTAAAATAGCCCACAGGCATAATATTCCTGTGCTTGTTGACGGAGCTCAGTCGGTTCCGCATTTGCCTGTTGATGTGCAGGACATGGATTGCGATTTTTTTGTTTTTTCAGGCCACAAAATATATGGCCCAACAGGAATAGGAGTTTTATATGGCAAAGAAAAATGGCTTAATGAAATACCTCCTTTTCAGGGAGGGGGAGATATGGTTGAAAAGGTTACTTTTGAAAAAACTACCTACAATCAGTTGCCTTATCGTTTTGAAGCCGGAACTACCAATTACATTGGCGCTATTTGTTTGATAAAGGCTTTAGAGTATGTTCAATCAATAGGTTTACTTGAAATCCAGGAGCATGAGCACAATTTACTGAGTTATGCAACAAAAAGGCTTGATGACCTCGGGTATATCACCATATATGGCCGTGCACCACAAAAAACTTCTTTAATTTCCTTTAATATCAACGACATACATCATTATGATGCAGGTATGGTACTCGATAAAATGGGTATTGCCATGCGCACGGGAACGCATTGCGCCCAACCGGTAATGCAGCATTACGGCATTGACGGAAACATCAGGGCCTCTTTCGGATTATATAACACAACTGAAGAAATTGATTTGCTGATTGAAGGAATTAAAAAAGTGAAAACCATGTTTGGTTGAAAAGTATTAATTTCGAACCTTCTTTAAATGTGATTGTTTATACTCATGGAAGCTGAGATTAAAAGCATTAACGATATTCAGGAAGAAATAATTCAGGAATTTGAAGTCTATGATGACTGGATGGACAAATATAATTATATCATTGAGCTGAGCCGGAGTTTGCCGGTAATTGACCCTAAATTGAAAATCAACTGCAACCTCATCAGCGGATGCCAGTCAAAGGTATGGCTAAATGCTGTATATACAGATGGAGTTATTAAATATTCGGCCGATAGCGATGCCATAATCACCAAAGGCATTATTGCACTGCTTATCAGGGTTTTATCAGGCCGGAAACCTGACGAAATACTGAATGCTGATTTGTATTTCATTGATAAAATTGGTTTAAGGCAAAATCTTTCGCCAACCCGGTCAAACGGATTACTTGCCATGATAAAACAAATGAAACTTTATGCCTTGGCTTTCAAGACAAAATATGAGAAAACATTATGAATTTCTGCCATGGATACCGAAAAAAACAATTTATTACAGCTTGAATCAGACATTGTAAGCGTATTAAAAAATACATATGATCCTGAAATTCCGGTTAATATTTATGATCTTGGATTAATCTATGATATTGATATTGATGAAAAGAACAAGGCCACTATCACCATGACACTCACTGCGCCTAATTGCCCGCTTGCTGACCAACTTGTAGATGAAGTCAGGGAAAAAATTAAATCCATTAACGGTATTTCTGATGCAGAAGTAAAACTGGTCTTTAATCCGCCATGGAACCAGTCAATGATGTCTGAGGAAGCCTTGCTGCAACTTGGTATGCTTTAAATTATTGTTTTTTTAATAAAACCTTTGACAATAAAATTCGTATTATTATCTTTGGATTGATTTTTGTAACAGGTTAAAGGATAAAATTTAATAAAGGCTTCATGAAAAAACTCTTTCCTGTAATGATGATAATACTTTTATTGACCTCCATGAGGCTCGATTTAAGTATTGCCCGGCTTTCTGAAAATCACAATGATGAGGTTGTGATTTTTACCACCGGAATTGATACACCTGGCCTTAAAGTGGAAGTTTACCCCAATCCGGTTGAAAATAACCGGATTAATATTAGCGCCAATCAGGATATTCGTTCGGTTAAAATACTCAACGTGCTTGGGGCAGTTGTGTTTAACGAACAATATGATGAAGGTACAAACAATGTACAGCTCGACCTGAATAAACTTAATAAAGGCCTGTATTTACTAAAGGTTGAATTTGCAAAAGAAGAAACTTATACAGAAAAAATTATGGTTAAATAACGCTGTTTAAAATATATCAAAAAACCCGGACGTTCCAGTCCGGGTTTTTTGTTGTGTATGATTTTCAGCTCATCAAATTTTTGAAACCAATTTTCATCTGTTGCGTATAAAACAAAAAATTACCTATTTTTTTATTTATAAGCAGCCTTATAAAATTAAACCATTGAAATTCAACGTATTTTATTAATTATTTTCAATAATAAAAGTGTCAGAAATTTTCATTTGTCATAAAAAACAAACATTTGGCGGAAAAAGTAATAAAGATAAAAGGGGCACATGCGCAAAACTACTAACTACTAAATCGTTATATTAAACCCGTTTCACCTGCGGATACTCTGCCAGCATACGGTGAAGTATAAGGCACATATCCCGGGCTGTGTTTGTGCCCCTGATTATATCGAAAGCCCTGACAAGGTTTTCTACCGGGTCAGGGCTTTATGCTTAATTCCTTTTTGTATTATATGTTTTCGTGATGCTTTTTAATATAATCAAAAACTTCTTCAACCCTGCAAAAAGCCAAAGCTGTATAGGTATCAGCAGCTCCGTAATAAATAGTAATCCTGCCTGACGGTGCATCATAAAGATTTTGACACGGGAATACCACATTTGGCACAAAACCGGCTGTTTCATAAGGTTTTTCCGGCGTAAGCAAATAGTCGCCGCAACGGTATATTACCTTATTAGGTTCCTCGAGGTCAAGTATCACGGCGCCAAAGCTATATACAAATCCGTTACAGGTATTTGAAACCCCGTGATAAAACAAAAGCCATCCCTCTGTGGTTTCAATAGGAGTAGGCCCTGCACCAATTTTTGTTCCCTGCCACCAACCTTTACCACCCTTGCTCATAACATGTTTGTGTTTGCCCCAATAGATAAGGTCAGGACTTTCGCTGATAAATATGTCGCCAAAAGGTGTATGTCCACTGTCGCTTGGCCGGCTTAAAAGTCTATATGTACCTTTAATTTTCCGCGGGAATAATACTCCATTGCGGTTAAATGGCATAAGCGGATTGGGCAGCCTAATCCATATCTTAAAATCCTGTGTTTTTCCCAGACCAATTGATGCGCCGTGCATATCATCACACCACACAACATAATACCAGTCATCTATTTTCACAAATCTGGGATCATAGGCATAACTCACCGGATTTGGCCTGCCTTGTTCATCCTGCCATGGAATAATATTATCGTCAATCTGAAAACTTTTTCCGTCTTTACTTCGCCCAAAATGCAGGTTAGCCCTGCCATTTTTATGGTCAGCTCTGAAAACACCAACAAATTCATTATTGAACGGTAACACAGCGCTGTTATAAATCCTTGCAGTCGATGGTGTCGGGTTCCAGTCAATTACCGGATTATTACTATAGCGCCAGACAATCTCACTGCTGCCAGAAGGCCTTTCTTCCCAAGGAAGATTTGGTAGTGCATTTCCAATTATTTTCATTTTATATATTGGTTTATTTGTTTAGGCACCCATTAAAACTGTTATTTCATTATCAGGCAACAAGCTATTAATAGGAATAAAGTTGCCTTGAATTAAATTTCTGTTTAGTATAATTTGTTTCACGCCTTTCTGCACCCT